>JBFZDU010000497.1:0-9641 GCA_041307205.1 Gammaproteobacteria bacterium
AGGTCGCCGGCGGCGGGCGGGCGCAGCGTCAGGCGGATCTGGCCGGAGCTGTTGCTCGGCACATTGGCGTTGGAGTCGATCACGACCCGCATCTGGCTGCCGGCGGCGGCACCCGGATTGACCACCCAGACTTGGTCCGGGTCGTCGGGCGCGATCCGCGGGCTGGTGGGTGGGCCGGCGCCGGGGGCGATCACCTCGACATCCAGGCTGTGGCCGCTCGGATACCACAGATCGATGAAGCGCCGCGCGTCGTCGTCGGCCAGGACCTCGAAATCGACGTCCACCTGACCGGCGGCCGGCACCGCACCGGCGGCATGGCGGTTGTCGTTGCCCTCGTTGCCGGCGGACTTGACGATGGCGCGCCCGTCCTGCTCGATCAGGAACAGGTCCAGGAACAGCTCGACCAGGCTGTCGCCGTCGTGCGGGCCGAGGTTGTCGCCCAGGCTCATATTGATCACCACCGGGCGCCCGGCCGCCGCCGGGTGCTCGAAGATGTAGCGCACGGCATTGACCAGGTTCATCGAGTTGCCGAGGGCCTCGTCGTCGCCCGAGTCGACGTTGACCACGATCAGGTCGGCGTCGGGCGCGACCCCAATGTAGTGGTCGGCGCCGTGGCAGTTGCCGGCCTGGGAGCCATCCCCGGCGGCGATGCCGGCGACATGGGTGCCGTGGCCCTGGCGGTCGTCGTAAGAGCGTACCGCGGTCGTGGGCGTCGCGCTCGCCAGGGCGGTGTCGATGGCGGCCTTGAGGTACTCCACGCCGAGCGGATAGCCGGCTGGGGGACCTTCGGCGCCGCTTGCGGTGAGATTCTGGTCCCAGATCGCCAGGACGCGGGAGGTGCCGTCGACCTTGCGAAACACCTGGTGGCGGTAATCGATACCGGTGTCGACGATGCCGATGACCACGCCTGCCCCGGTGTAAGCGGTCGCGGCGCTGTGCAGGGCCGTGGCCCCGATCTCGGGGACGCTGCTGGCGAGTTCGGTGGCGAAGGTGCGCGAGGCCTCGATCCGGACCACGTGCGCGATGGCCGCCAGATCGTCGATGCGGTCGAGCGGCAGGGTGCCGGCGGCAAGACTGAAGCGGCCATTGGGATGTGCCTTGACCGTCGAGGTGACCAGGCCGATCGCGTGCAGGTCGGCGACCGCACCCGTGAACTGCACCAGTACCCCGACCAGGCGTGGCGCCCCCGCGGCGTCGACCTGCTCGGCCGCGTCACGCTTGAGTTCTTTGAGCGTCGGATCGACCTTGCTCACCGCTCTCTCCCCCAGGATCGCGGCACCGGCCCGTGCCCGGTCCATGACACCGCATGGCCCGCGGCGGCGCCGCAGCCGTCACTTATTGGAGGGAGAGTATGGCAGGTTCCCGCAAGAGTGCAGGGGTAAAGCGCGATGCCGTTCACGGCAGCGGCAAGGGCCGCTGCACGGGTCCGAGCGCTTCGGGCGCGGACCGGCCGTTGCCTTTGCGCCGACTCGGGCGCCGGAAATTCCGGCGTCCTGTCTTCCATGCCCTTGAACGCGTCCCCGGCGGGCGGGATCGGCGGATCAGCGACAGAATGGTGCTGCCTGCTCGCGGATCAGAGCTTCACGACCAGCACCGGGCAATGGCTGCGACCGATGACCCGCTCGGAGACGCTGCCCACCATGAGACGGTCGAGGCCGGTGCGGCCATGGCTGCCCATAACCACCAAGTCGGCGCCATGCGCCTCGACGCTGGCGACTATGGCCTCGGCAGGTTCACCCACGCGTACGTCGACCGCCACCGCGACACCGCCATCGGCCATCAAGGCGCGCACGCGCTGGGCCAGCGCCCTGGCGTCGTCCTTGAGGCGTTCGTCGATTGCCACTGAAACCACCGTGACCGGCACTCGACAATGCTTCACGAAGTTCAGCACGGTGATGGCGGCGGCGTCGCTGTGCCGCGAGCCGTCGACCGGTAGGACTATGCCTTTGCCCGCGATCCGGGAGTCGCGCGGCACTACCAGCACGTCGCTGTGCGTATGCCCTATGACCTTCTCGGTGGTGCTGCCGAGCATGGCGCGCACCAGGTCGCTCTTGTCGCGCCGACCCATGACGATCACGTCCATGGCGCTCTGCTCCGCCTGCTCGGCGATCGCCGCGTAAGGGTCCTCGCCATGCCCCAGCAGGATCTCGCAGTGCACCCCGGCGGCTTCAGCCTGCGCCTGGACGGCGCTCAGGCGTGCGACGGCGGCCGTCTTCTCGAACTTGTGCATAGGTTCGGCGAGCGGCGCTTCATGGTCGGGCATGGCGAGCACCGTGAAGGCGAACAGCTGCGCCTCGCAGCGCTTGGCCAGGGTAATCGCCTCGCGCACCGCGCCGGCGCTGTACTCGGTACCGTCGGTCACCAGCATGATCCGCTCCATCCGACCGGTGGGAGAGAGTTGGCCGGCGATGGCCGGTTCGGGCGGGGAGAAGGTGCCCACCGGCGCGCCGATTGCGGCCAGCTTTTGACGATGCTGCCGCATGCCTTTGATCAGGGCGGAGAGCACGATGACCGCACCCACGCCGAGGGCGAAGATCAGCAGGCCGAAACTGAGGTTCTTGAGCAGGCCGGCGGTCGCGCCCAGGTTGGTCGTCATTTCAAGTTCGGACAGGTAGACCGGGATCACCACGGCGCGGCTGGCCAGGGCGAGCAGCATGATCACCCCCATGACCACCTTGACCATGTAGGGCTTGACGTAGGTGGTGCCGATGGCGCCGAGTTGGATGCCGAACAAGGACCCCGCCAGGATGATCATGGCGAGCCGGATGTCGACGAAGCCGCTCCAGGCGAACTTGATCGTGCCGCCTAGGCCCATGATGAAGGCGATCACCAGCTCGGTGGCCGAGGCGATCAGACCGGGCACCCCGAGCACGTACATCATGGCGGGTACGCCGATGAAACCGCCCACCGCGATGGTGGCCGCCAGCATGCCGGTGGCGAAGCCAAGCGGCAGGGTGAACAGCACCGAGATCTCGGCGCCGATGCTCCTGAAGTACATCATGGTCCCGGGGATGCGCACCGACTGTACCCAAAGCGCCAACCGCGGGGTTTTCTCCTCGTCCGGGTTGGCGGAGTGGAACATCTTCCAGGCGTCGCGTAGCACATAGCCGCCGACGATGGCCAGCACCAAGACGAATACAAGGGATACGTAGAGGTTCGACCCCGCCGCGCCGAAGGCCGCGCGGATCTGCTCCTGCACTCCGGCGCCGTACAGCACCCCGGCCTCGGCCGAGATGCCCAAGACGATACCGAGCTTGACGTCTACCTGGCCGTACTTGTGGCGCTTCATGGCGCCGACCAACGCCTTGGGAAACTTGTGGCACATGTTTGAGGCCACGGCCATGATGGCGGTGACGCCCATGTTCATCATTGCGGGGGTCAGCACGAAGGCGCCGCCCGAACCGATGAAGCCGCTCACCAGGCCGCCGACGAAGCCGACCAGGAACAGGAACACGACGCTTCCGGCGCCCAGGTCGATGAAGTTGATGTCCATTGGCTCGTCCGCTACTTCTTGGTGGTCTTGGCGCGGATCCCGAACAGATCCCAGAACTGGCCGGTGAAGTTGCCGTGCACGATCGAGAACAGGAAGGCGACACCGATCGGGACGACGAAGCTCCATCCTCCCTGCTTGGCGTACTGCTGTAGTTCGGCGTTGAACAGGTACAGGAGGAAATACAACCCCGTACTGAGCACCCCGTAGAACAGGGTGCGTGCCAGGGTCTTGTTGCGTTCGGCGGGCAAGGTCTGCTCCTGATTTAGCGACGGCAGGTACGGCCGCTTGTCGACATGGATCGCCTGATGACACGGGTCGCCGCGTCGCTCTGCGCAACGCGCACGGATCGAGCCTGACCAGACTCTAATATTCCTTTTCAGATGAAAATTTCGATTGGCTCGGGGACCAGTAGGCTGTTTGAACCCGCCTGGCTCCGGAAAAGTGGCGATATTTTCCGGTGGGATCTGAGGCTGTTCAAATGATTCCCAATTACTTAATATTCCAAAATGGAATATAAAGTTCTGCCGGATCTAAAATCCCTGGCGACCCTGCGTGCCGTAGTGGAGTTGGGCGGCGTCGAGCAGGCGACGGCCGCGCTGTATGTCGGGCAGCCGGCGGTGACCAAGCGCCTGCGCGCCCTGGATGCGTGCTACGGAGTGACCCTGATGCAGCGCAAGGGGCGCAAGCTGGAGCCCACGCCGGCGGGCGAACGGGTATATGCGTACGCGGTGCTGGTGCTGGATCGGCAGGGCATCCTGTTGGACGACCTGCGGCTGCTGCGGCTCGGGCAGAACCGCCTGCGGCTCGAGGTCAATCACGCCATCGGTGAGCACCTGCTGCCCGATCTATTGCTCCGCTTCGACGCGCTGCATCCCGAGTACCGGGTGGAGAGCCGCATGGGATACGCCCGCAGTATCCAGATCCGTCTGGCCACGGGGCTGGCCGACCTGGCGTTGCTGGAAATGGCGCCCGAACACCCGGACATCCTGGTGCAGAAATGGCTGGATGACGAACTGCTGCTGGTGTGCGGTCCGTCGCACCGGCTGCGGCAGAGCGAACTGCTGCCGATCACGGACCTGCCGGGGCTGCGCTATGTGCTGCGCGAACCCGAGTCATCGCTGCGGATCCACCTGGACAAGGTCCTGCGCGACATTGGTATTACCCATCTGCCGGTCGCCATGGAAGTGGGTTCGACCGACACCATCATGGAGATGCTGGAGCGCGGCAGTTACGCGAGTTTCCTGCCGCGCTTCGCCGTCGAGCAGGCCCTGGCGGCGGGGCGCCTGTACCATGTCAAGATCCAGGGGTTACGCATCAACCGCACGCTGTGGATCGCGCGTACCCGCCCCAATCTCAGCAATGCGGTCGCCGAGGCGTTCGTACAGTTGTTGCGACAACCGGAGTGGGCGAGCGGGTAGGCACGGCCAACCGGGTTTGCGCGGGGGCGTCCGCTTCCCAGTGCCTGCGGCAGGAGGGAAGGACTGTTGAACATACGCATTGCCACCACGGCCGCGGACATTGCGGCCTGCTTTCCCGTCATGCGGGAACTGCGCCCGCACTTGGCGGCGGACGAGTTCCTGAGGCGCGTCAGGCATCAGGAAAACGCCGGATACCGGCTTGCATTCGTGACGGCGACCGACGGCGTGGTGGCCGTCGCGGGATTTCGGGTGCGCGAAAATCTGGCGAACGGGCGGTTTCTGTACGTCGATGACCTGGTGACGGGTGCTGCACACCGCTCCCAGGGGCATGGATCGCGGCTGCTGTCCTGGCTCAAGGCCTATGCCACCACGGTGGCTTGTGGACAACTGCACCTGGACTCAGGCCTGCAGCGCACGGATGCGCACCGCTTTTATGACCGCGAAGGCATGACCATGGCGGGGCTCTATTTCGTGATGCAAGTGGCGCCCGACTAGTCGGCGTCGAGCGCCGGCGCAGTGCTGCGCATTGTCCCGGCGGTAATGCCGTCGCCGGCCGCCGAAGCGGTTTTCCTCGCCACGTTGCAGTGGTTCAGGCGGGACTACATCGCCGGTGCGGGGAACGCGATGCGGCGCCGGGTTGCGAGCGGCCAGGCTTTTGGTCAGCGGGGCGGACCGAGTAGAATCCGACCTAATCAAGCTGCAACCGCCGCCGATCAGGCTTGGCGCGGTTTCGCCCGGTTCTGGGACCCGGTCCGGCCCATCCCGTCACAATAGAGGCAAATCGCTTGTCTTCCGCAGATCAATGGCTGTTGCTGCGCGCGTGGCTGCGCAATCCCCTGAGTGTGGCCGCGATTGCACCCAGCAGTTTGGCGCTGGCGCGCGCCATGGCATCGCAGGTGCCGATGGGGCCGGGTTGGACGGTCGAACTGGGTGGTGGCACCGGGAGCATCACCGCCGGTCTGCTGGCGGGCGGCGTGGCGCCGTGCGACCTAGTGGTGGTCGAACGCGACCCCACGCTGTGCCATCGGCTGCGCAGCCGGTTTCCCGAGGTGCGGGTGCTCCTGGGGGACGCCAGTCAGTTGGAGGCGTTATTGCGAGAACATGGTATCGCAGGGCCGGTCAGGGCCCTGGTATCGGGCCTGCCGTTACTGTCGATGGAGCGGGAGGTTCAGCGGGCCATCCTGAGCGCCGCGGCGGCGACGGCCGGCGGCGGCCCCATTGTGCAATTTACCTATGGACTGACCTGCCCGGTTCCGCTGCCGCTGCTGCGCCGGCTTGGTCTGCGCGCGACGCGCACCGCCCGGATCTGGCGCAACCTGCCGCCGGCATCGGTGTGGCGTTTCGAGACTGCCGCAAACCCGGTACGGGTGTTGTTGGCCCAGCGGCCCGCGGCACCGGATGCCGTCACCGCAGGCGCCCTGCGGTTGGCCCGCGTGGCTGGCCTGCGCCGGCGCAAGACCGGTTAGCCAGGTGGCAGGCGCGCCGCGCCCGCCACCAAGTCGGCGCGGCTGCGGCGGGCTGGCTTCAGCAGCGGCCCTTCTTGGCCTGTCCGGGCGGGCAGAAATGATCGTGGTGATAGTGATGTTCTTCGCGCACCCGATAACGCGTTTCGTAGCGGACGCGGGGTGGCGGCGCGTGTGCGGGTTTGTCGTCGGTGGTGATCGCCGTCCCGACGGCGGCGCCCAGCGCGCCACCGAGGATGGCGCCATCGCGCCCGCCCAACTCATTGCCGAGCACGGCGCCGGTCGCGCCGCCCAAGCCGCCGCCAATGGCGGCATCCAGGGCTGAGTTATCCGCCTGCGCGGCGGTCGTGCCGACAGCCAGTACGAAAACGAGATGCTTCAAGTGGATCATGGCTTTATAGGGTTCCGATGGTTCAAGTTCAAAAAGATATTGGCGTTAGGTGAATTGTCGGCAATTTGGCCGTTCTCTGCAGTGAAGGCGTTCACGGCTGCGGTGCATCGCAGATTTCCATCGCTTGGTCGCTAAAGCTGATGCCGGGCCACCGCATCCCGCGTTTCCCGGCCTGCGCATACTGGGGATCCGCAGATCGCCGGCGCCTGACATCAGGTGTCGCGACGGCAGGCGGCCGTGAATCAATGGCGTCTGCCCGGGTCAAGCAAGGGCACTTAACAGATACTGGAGGGGCCGTGAGGAGAAGAATGATTGCTACCGGTGAGGAACTGGAGGGTTATCTGCATCAGCTGGCCTGGAGCCGCTATCACCTGCACTACGAGCCGGACCCGGGGCGTGCCCAGGAATCGCTCAGTCCCGCACAGGTGCGGGCGGCCATCGGGGAGACGCAGAACCGGTTGCGCTGGCAGGTGCTACAGGGCCGCGCACCGGGCGCCGGCCCTCGCGGCCGCGGCCGCGCGGACCCCCCGTGATCCGCACGCCGGGTCGGTCGGCATCGCGTTACAGCTGCGACTGCAGGTAGTTTTTCAAGCCTGTGTGTTTGATCAGCCACAGCTGCTGTTCGAGCCAGTAGGCGTGATCCATCTCGGTGTCGTCGAGCAGCTGTTCCAGGATTTCCCGGGTAACGTAGTCGTGCTCGTCCTCGCAGATCCTGATGGCCTTTTTCAGGTCCTCGACCACGGCGTATTCGACGTCCAGATCGCACTGCAGCATTTCCGGCACGGTGGTGCCAATGTGTAGCGGGTCGGGCGTGCCCAGATCCGGCTGCGCTTCGAGGAACAGCAGGCGCTTGATCAGGGCGTCGGCGTGTTCGGTCTCTTCCTGCATTTCGTGGTTGATGCGCTCGTAGAGCTTGTTCAACCCCCAGTCCTGGTACATGCGCGAGTGCGCGAAATACTGGTCACGGGCGGCCAGTTCCCCGTTGAGCAGCTTTTGCAACTGCTTGATCACCTTGTCGTTGCCTTTCACTACAGGTCTCCCCCGATTTTCAGGCCTGCGACTGGAGGTAGTTCTCCAGCCCGGTATGCTCGATCAGCCACAGCTGGGATTCCAGCCAGTCGACATGCTCTTCCGTCGCTTCGAGGATCTCTTCGAGCAGCTCGCGGCTCACATAGTCCCGGGCCATCTCACAGTGGTTGATCGCGGCCACCAGGTTGGCACGGATGGCGCCCTGCAGTTGCAGGTCGTTGCCGAGCATTTCGGGGACGGTTTCCCCGATCAGCAGCTTGCCCAGGTCCTGCAGGTTGGGCAGGCCTTCGAGAAAGAGCACACGCTCGATCAGCTCGTCGGCCTGCTTCATGGCCTTGATCGAGTGCTTGTACGAGTGCGCGTTCAGTGCGGTCAGACCCCAGTTCTTCTGCATGCGGGCATGCAGGAAGAGTTGGTTGATCGCGGTGAGCTGGTCGCGTAACGCGAGGTTGAGCTGCTGATTGACACTGGGTTCGCCGCGCATGCTGGCCTCTCTTGACTCCATGGTGTGGGTGGCAGGCGGGCTATCCGGACCACGGGAATGGCTTGCCCTCGCCGGCACAGTCTAGTGCGCTGGCTCATAACAGGTCCACGCCGTTGTGCCGCGGGCAGACCCGGCGGGATTTGTGGTTGGACAGCGCGCCAATATGCAACTATAATAGCAATCATTCTTATTTCTATTAAATGACTTCCTTGACCCACGGAGGAGCCCGGAGCATGTATGTTTGCCTCTGCAATGCCGTGACCGACACTCAGATCCGCGACGCCGCGCGGCGCGGGGCGCGTTCCCTGGCCGACCTGAACAGCCAGCTTCGGGTTGCCAGCTGCTGCGGCCGGTGCGCGGATTGCGCGAACCGGATTCTCGACGAGTGTCTGGGCGGCGAGTCCGCCGGATCCGAGTTCGGCTTGGCGTGCGCATGAGAGCCGGTCCGATGGCAGCCGAGCGTGCTCCGTCCGCCCTGGAGCCGCGGGCCAACCAACCCGGGGTGCGGGTTCTGCAACGCCTCATGCGCTGGTTGGGCATGGCCAGCCTCGGATCGCGCCGGTGCCGCTGGCAGTTCCTGCGCCGTCTGGCTGCCCGTCCCCGCTAGCCGGGCTCGGCCCCCGCCCGGGTGTCGCACCGGCGCTCGGCGTAGCACCGTATGGACGCGGCCCCGCAATTGGGTGAAAGATTCCCGCGGCGCTGCCGATGCACCGGGAAGGCGGCGCACGCGCCGCGTCCAGGGGGCGCCTCAAGTTGCAAGCTAAACTCGACATTCGGGATGTCATCGACAGAACCCAGCGGCTGATTACGCTACCAGAGGTGTACTTCCTGGTGCGCGACGCGCTGGATGATCCTGCCGCTAATCACCAGGATCTGGCCGCCGCGATCGGACGGGATCCCGCGCTCGCCAGCCGCCTACTCAAGATCGCCAACAGCGCCTGGTTCGGTTACGCGGGGCGGGTCTCGACCCTGCAACGGGCCGCCATGCTGGTGGGCACCCAGCGCTTGTACGACCTGGTGCTGGCCGCTTCTGTGGTTGCCGCCTTTTCGGGCATCGAGCCGGGCCGGCTGGATATCCGTTCATTCTGGGTGAACAGCGCCTTCTCGGCGGCGGCGGGGCGCCTGCTCGCCCGGGAAAGTCATGTGCTCGATGTGGAGCGGATCTTCGTGGCGGGCCTGCTGCGCGATATCGGTCACTTGCTGCTGTACCAGGCAGTGCCCGGGTTGACGATGGCGGCGCGGGACGAGGCCGAGGCCTCAAAGCTGCCGCTGGCTGTCGTGGAGCGCCGCTTGCTGGGCTGCGATTTCACCGAAGTCGGTGGCGAGTTGCTGCAGGCGTGGCAGGTACCTGTCAGTCTGCACC
>JBFZDU010000498.1:0-2609 GCA_041307205.1 Gammaproteobacteria bacterium
TCACGCCGGTCAGATCGCCCTCCACGCCGGTCAGGTTGCCCTCCACGCCGCTCAGGTCGCCCCACACGCCGGTCAGGTCGCCCCGCACGCTGGTCAGGTTGCCCCGCAAGCCGCTCAGATCGCCCCGCACGCCTGGCGGCCGACCTTCTATGCGTTTACCGTTTCTGTAGTGATACACCGCGTGCTTGTGTCTTCTTAGGTTTCTTTTCATCAGTCCACCTCCGCCGATTCGCTCGCCGGCTTGAAAAACGGCCACTCGATACGCCTGCACGTCGCCCCCTTCAGGCGCACTTTCTCTCCATCGCAGTCCAGCAGGTCATCTCGCGTGAATCGCGCCTCCCACAACTCGGCCGTGGGGTCGATCCCGAAATACGTCAGCGCCAGGCCCATGCTGGTCGCGTGCAGGCCACGGCGGCACGTCCCGCGCCCAGCCGGATCATACTCGACATCGACGCGCCCAGCCGTCTGGCGAAATTGGTCATTGTACCGCCCGACACCGTTGGCCAGTGTTGAGCGATAGAGCACTGCCTCTCCGTGCTCATCGAAATTCGCGCCAATTAGAGAGGCCATGAATAGCAGGCGGTCAATTCGTTTATCCTGCCAGTCGCCGACCTGCCAGGTGCCGCCCAGCCAGGTGCCACCACACCAGGTGCCGCCCAGCCAGGTGCCGCCCAGCCAGGTGCCGCCCAGCCAGGTGCCGTCCCACCAGGTGCCGCCCCGCCAGGTGCCGCCCTGCCAGTAGACCCTCCCGCCAACGATCTCCACCACTACATCCGCCGTGTCCGCGTCCTGTAGCCACTGAGGCCATTTACTTCGGTCTGTCATCAGTCCACCTCCGCTGATTCGCTGGCAGGTCCGTAACCCTCGTCATTCACCCCGCGCACCCGCAGCCACGCCTTGAGCACGTCCGTCACCGTGGCCAGTACCCAAGGCCCCTCCGGGTTGTCCGCCATCTCCCAGACCCAGACGCCCCACGGCCCGCCGGTCGTGGGATAATCCGATGTCCACCGGTCCACCAGCACCGTGTCGTGGACCGTGACCACCACCGTGTCTCGCGGCAGCGTGTAGCCGTAGAGATTGAGGATCTCGGCCGTCAGCATCGACACCCGCGAGAGGGGCGGCGTGTAGGACAGCGCGACCTGCGCGACCGTAGCGGCCTCATGCGCGGGCAAAGTAGCGATCTGCCGGCAGAGGTCGTCTACGTCGGCGGCGCTGGCCGTGGAGGCGAGCAGGAGGGCCAGGAGGATGGCACGCATCACGCGCAGCCCCTGGAGTCCGTCGCCTTCATCCGCTCGATCTCCGCCTCCGCCTCGGCCAGCCGCCCGGCCAATTGGTCGGCTATGCTGCGGTACTGCTCGCAGGCGGTGACGAGGTCGTTGAGAAGATTGGCAACGTCGATTCGTCCTACATCGTACCCCAGACCAGTAGCCAGCCTTCCAGCCATCGCCCTCGCCTCTGCCACCAGATCGCGCTCGGCTTCGCTCATCGCGCACCGCCTTTCTCAACCATCACCCCCACGATACCAGCGATCCAGCCGGCCAGCAGAATGCGGGCCAGCCAGCGGCCGGTCGGATTCTCGGTCCAGCAGACCTGAATCGTCAGCGCCGACATGATGGAGTACAGCAGCGCGTCGTCGGCGCGGCCCGGCAGGTCGCAGGCCAGGAGCAAGGCGCCCGCCGGCAGAGCGATCAGCAGCGCGAGGCAGCGGATCGCCTGCGACCAGGAGCGAAATGTGAAGTAGGACTTGCTGTTGTGCTTGCGCGGAACGGAACAGACCGGGCAGCCGTTCAGGATCGGTTCGGTGGAATGCGGCCGACGATAGCGGAAGCCGCACTTCTCACACCTGCAATCTACCCACAGCGTGTGCTTCATTTCGCCCCCTTCTTGCCGACATCAGCCAGCGTGTCGGTAAGCACACTAGCCTGGACGCCGGCCGGGTTGCAGCACATGAGCACGGCGACCTTCTGCCGCTTGCCGTTGATCTCTGCGCTGACCGCGAGACGATCCTGGTGCTCGCCCATCATGTGGTACTTCACGTCGCGGTACGCCATCCGCAGGAACCTGTAATACTTCTCGTCGACAACCATGACGAGACCGCCGGCGCTAAGCGGCACGGCACGTTGCTCCCCCATCATCGTCGCCAACCGGACGAACCATCTCTCGAATTCGAGAGGATAGGCGACTGCCCCGAGAGTGTCGTCTCCCCACAACGATCTGATCTGGCTCAGGGCAATCATCTCGTTAGGATACCAGTTCTCTCCGTTCCAATGGAGCCGCCGTTCCGTGAAGTCGTAGTTGTGCGGACGCTGGTCCTTGGACAGCCTCAGCAGGATGTGGCCGTTGCTGAAAAAGACGTGTTCGCCGTCGTCGTCTAGGGTCACGACCTCCACCAAGTCCCTGACGAGCCAGTCGAGTTGCGCTACGCCGATCAAGGGTTCCATGCTTCGTCTCCTTTTGTTCAGCGCCGGCCGGCGTGGGAATGACACCGACCGGCGCCTTGTGCCCTGGTTGAGGTCGCGCCTGCGCTTCGCTCGCCTGCGCGTCAGGGCATAGTTATTGCGTTGACCCCGACCCCGACCCCGACCACGACCCCGACCCCGACCACGACC
>JBFZDU010000499.1:0-2702 GCA_041307205.1 Gammaproteobacteria bacterium
AAGCAGTGGAAAACTGGCAGAGTTGGGTGCAGGTGGTTCGCCAGCGTCCGGCCAAGCCACTTCGCATCGAATACGAGCGGCAGGGGCAGCGCGGTGAGTTGACCGTCGTGCCCGACGCGGTGGACGAGGCCGGCCAGCGCGTCGGCAAGATCGGCGCCGGCCCGCAGGTCGACGAGTCGGTGATGGCCATGCTGATGACCGAGGTGCGCTACGGCCCGATTGAAGCGCTGTGGCAGGGTGCCGTCAGGACCTGGGACATGAGCGTGTTCACGCTCGAAATGATGGGCCGCATGGTGCTGGGTCAGGTGTCGTGGAAGAACCTGTCCGGCCCGCTCACCATTGCTGATTATGCTGGCCAGAGCGCGACACTCGGCTGGATCAGTTTTGTCGGCTTCCTGGCCCTGGTGAGCGTGAGCCTGGGGGTGCTGAATCTGCTGCCGATCCCGCTACTGGACGGCGGGCACCTCATGTATTATGTTGCCGAAGTTTTGACCGGCCGGCCGGTATCTGAACGCACCATGGAGATCGGCGGCCGGATCGGCATGACGCTGCTGCTTCTGCTGATGTCTTTTGCCCTGTTCAACGATTTACAACGCCTGATAGGCGGATGATAACAACCATGATCCTGAACCGACTGACGCTTGTCATCGCAGCCCTGTTTGCTGCGCAACCCGTGTTCGCCGAGGAGCCATTCGTCGTCAAGGACATCCGGGTCGAAGGCATCCAGCGTACCGAAGCGGGCACGGTGTTCAGCTACCTGCCGGTCAAGGTGGGCGAGGTGATGACCGAGGAAAAATCGGCGGCGGCGATCAAGGCGCTCTACGCCACCGGGTTTTTCAAGGATGTGCGGCTGGAAGCGCGCGACGGCGTGGTGATCGTCACGGTCGAGGAGCGCCCGTCTATTGCCAAGATCACCCTCAACGGCACCAAGGAGTTTTCCGAGGAAGACCTGAAGGAAGGCCTCAAGCAGACCGGCCTGGCCGAAGGTCGCGTGCTGGACCGTGCCCTGCTCGAGAAGGCCGAGCAGGAATTGCAGCGCCAGTACTTCAACCGCGGCAAGTATGCGGTCGAGATCAAGTCCACCCTGACCCCGCTGGAACGCAACCGGGTTGCCGTGCAGTTCGATGTGGTGGAAGGCGACAGTGCGAAGATCCAGCAGATCAACATCGTCGGCAACAAGGCGTTCACGGAAAAGGAACTGCTGAAACAGATCTCCTCGACCACGCCGGGCTGGCTGACCTGGTATACCAAGAGCGACCAGTACTCCAAGGCGCGGCTGGGCGGCGATATCGAGGCCCTGCGCTCGTTCTATCTCAACCGCGGCTACCTTGAATTCAACGTCGATTCCACCCAGGTGTCGATTTCGCCGGACAAGCAGGGCATCTACATCACCGTCAACGTCACCGAGGGCCCGCAATACAAGGTGTCCGAGGTCAAACTGGCGGGACAGATGCTGGTGCCGGAGGAGGAGTTGAGGGCGCTCATCACCATCAAGCCGGGCGAGGTGTTCGTGCGCGACCGCCTGACCGAGAGCACCAAGAGAATCGGCGACCGCCTCGGCAACGACGGTTATGCCTTTGCCAACGTCAACGCGGTACCCGAACTGGACAAGGAGAAGAGCACCGTTGCCTTTACCCTGTTCGTCGACCCCGGTCGCCGCGTTTACGTGAACCGTATCAACGTGGCAGGCAATACGAAGACGCGTGACGAAGTGGTGCGCCGCGAGCTCCGCCAGATGGAAGGCGCGTATTACGACGCACAAAAGATCAACCGGTCCCGCGAACGTCTCGACCGCCTCGGCTTTTTCAACGAGGTCAACATCGAAACCCCGAGCGTGGCAGGCACCACCGACCAGGTCGATGTGAACGTGAGCGTGTCCGAGAAGTCAACCGGTAGCATCATGCTGGGGGCTGGCTTCTCCTCGGCCGAAGGCCTGGTGTTGTCGGGTTCGGTGTCGCAGGCGAACGTCTTCGGCACCGGCAACCGGCTGACGGCGCAAATCAATACGGGTGATGTGAACACCGTCTATTCGTTGTCCTTCACCAACCCCTACTTCACTCTCGATGGCGTGAGCCTTGGCTACGACCTGTATCGGCGCGATGTCGATTCGACCGATCTCGACAACACCGGCTACTTCGAAAACTCGACCTATGGTGCAGGCATGCGGTTCGGCCTGCCGGTCAATGAACGCGACTTCATCTCGCTGGGCTTGAGCTACGAACAGAACAGCGTCAAGACTGATCTCACCAGCCCGCTTCAGTGGCAGAAATTCGTGCAGGATTTTGGCGAGGACAACGATACCGTGCGGGTGGATGGCTCATGGTCGCGGGATACCCGCAACAACTTCCTTTTCACCACACGGGGCATGCTGCAGCGGGTCGCGGTCGAGGTCGGCACGCCCTTGGGTAGCCTGGAGTACTACAAGTTGTCGCTGCAGCATCAGCAGTATTTTCCGATCGGCCGGGACTTCTCCCTGATGCTGAACGGCGAGATCGGCTATGGTGATGGCCTGTCCGGCAAGCCCCTGCCGTTCTTCAAGAACTTCTACGCGGGCGGCACCAGTTCGGTGCGCGGATTCAAGACCGCCACCCTCGGACCCAAGGATATCAACGGCGATGCACTCGGCGGCGACAAGCGCGTGATTGGCAATGCGGAACTCTTCTTCCCGGTACCGGGACTGAAGGATGACCAGTCGCTGCGCA
>JBFZDU010000500.1:0-5936 GCA_041307205.1 Gammaproteobacteria bacterium
GGCGCCGAGGCGGTCGAGGTGGTCTTGATGCCCTCGCGCTACACGGCGGACATGAGCAACCAGGATGCCGCGCTGCAGGCCGAACGCCAAGGCGTGAAGTATCGCAGCATCGCCATCGAGCCGGCATTCAACGCCTTCCTCGACATGCTGGCCGAGGAGTTCCGTGGCCTGCCGGCCGACGTGACGGAGGAAAACATCCAGGCCCGCTGCCGCGGCATCATTCTCATGGCCATCAGCAACAAGACCGGGCGCATCCTGCTCACCACCGGCAACAAGAGCGAGATGTCGGTGGGCTATGCGACGCTTTACGGCGACATGGCGGGGGGCTTCGCGCCACTCAAGGACGTGCCCAAGACCCTGGTCTACCGGCTGGCGGCCTGGCGTAACCGCGCTGACGAGGTCATTCCACGCCGGGTCATCGAGCGGCCGCCGTCGGCGGAACTGCGCCCCGACCAGAAGGACACCGACAGCCTGCCCGACTACGCCGAGTTGGACGCCATCCTCGAACGCTATGTCGAACAGGACCAGAGCCGTGCCGAGATCGTCGACGCCGGCTTCGACGAGGCCCTGGTCAACCGAGTGGCCCGCCTGGTCGACCGCAACGAGTACAAACGCCGCCAGGCGCCGCCCGGGGTCAAGATCACCCGCCGCGCCTTCGGTCGCGACCGGCGCTATCCCATCACCAGTGGATTCTGATTTAATGAACCCGCCCGCCGTGCGGCTGGGTATTCAGACTAGGCAGCGTGGGGAAGCAGCAATGAAAAAGGTCGTGGCCATCATCAAGCCCTTCAAACTCGACGACGTGCGCGAGGCCCTGTCAGGCGTCGGCATCACCGGCATGACCGCGACCGAGGTCAAGGGGTTCGGGCGCCAGAAGGGGCATACGGAGCTGTATCGGGGCGCCGAATACGTGGTCGATTTCCTGCCCAAGGTGAAGATCGAAATGGTCATCCAGACCAATCAGCTGGATGCCTGCATCGAGGCCATCACGGCCGCGGCGCGCACCGGCAAGATCGGTGACGGCAAGATCTTCGTCACCAGCGTCGAAAAGGTGATCCGGATCCGGACCGGGGAAGAAGACGAAGCGGCCATCTGAAGGTAAGGGGCGAGGGAAAAAGCGCCGAGGGCCGAGGGAAAGGAGATCGCGGGGATCGGATTGGGATGGAGAGTAGGCTCTCGCCTAACCTCGAACCTCGAACCTCGAACCTCGAACCTCGAACCTCGAACCTCGAACCTCGAACCTCGAACCTCGAACCTCGCCGCTAATTCTTATCCAGACCGACGTAGTCCCAAACGTGGTGACTCCAGGTCTTGTCTTCGAGGTCGCGCGGGTCGGGTATGAAGTTGCCCTGCTGTTCGTTGAGCGCCAGCACCCGTTGCGTATCCTGGGCAAGCCCCGCTAGACCCAGGCGCTCATAGGCGGCGATCATGATCTGCAACGCGGGTTTCACCGCCGGGGTGCGCTGGTAGTTCTCCAGCACATACTGGCCGCGGTTGGCTGCCGCCAGGAAGGCGCCGCGATCCAGGTAGTACTGCGCCACGTTCACTTCGTGCCGCGCCAGGTTGTTGCGCAGGTGAATCATGCGCTTGCGGCCGTCCTCGCCGTATTCGGTGTCGGGGAAGCGACGCACCACCTCGGCGAAATCCTTGTAGGCCTCGACCGACGCACCCGGATCGCGCTGGGAGCGGTCGGTCGGGAGGTAGCGGTCCAGGAAGCCGAGGCTGCGGTTGAAGTTCACCATGCCGCGCAAGTAGTAGGCGTAAGCAGTGGCCGGACTGTTTGGGTACAGATTGATGAACCGGTCCAGTGCCGCCAACGCCGATTCGGGCTCCGAGAAACGGTAATAGGCGTAGGCGATGTTGAGCTGGGACTGTTGGGCGTACTTGCCGAACGGATAGCGCGCTTCCAGCTTCTGGTACAGGTCGATGGCACGTTCGTAGTCGCCGCTGCTCATGGCGTCGGTGGCCTCGACGAACAGCTTCTGTGCCGACCAGTCGCGGGTTTCGTCGTCCTCTTTGCCGAACATGCCGCAGCCGCCGAGGGTGAGCGTCAGGGTCAGGGCGATCAGCAGCAGCCACCAGGAGCGTTGCGACATGGGTGATAATTCCGCATTACCTACAAACTGCGCCGCAGTATACCCGGAAGACGCGTGAGCGATCAGGAGCCAGATCCGCAGGAACGCCTGCTGCGCGCCGAGGTGACGCCGGCCCAGGCGGGCCTGCGCCTGGACCAGGCCCTGGCGGGGCTGTTCGGCGATTTTTCGCGCAGCCGCCTGCAGGACTGGGTCCGCCAGGGGCGGGTGACCGTCGATGGCGCGCAGCGCCGCGCGCGCGACAAGGTGGCGCCCGGCGAACGGGTCGAACTGCGCGCCCTGCTGGACGATCAGGTCGAGGTGCGGCCGCAGGCGATCGGCCTGGCCATAGTGTTCGAAGACGACCAGTTGCTGGTCATCGACAAGCCGGCCGGGCTGGTGGTCCACCCCGCGGCCGGGAACCCCGACGGCACGGTCCAGAATGCCCTGTTGCACCATGCCCCGGACCTGGCCGCGTTGCCGCGGGCCGGCATAGTGCACCGGCTCGACAAGGACACCACCGGCCTGATGGTGGTCGCCAAGACCCCGCTCGCCCACAAGCAGCTGGTCGCGGCGCTGCAGGCGCGTACGGTGAAACGCGAGTACCGGGCCGTCGCGACCGGGCTGCTGGTTGCGGGCGGCACGGTGGATGCCCCGATTGGCCGCCATCCGACCCAGCGCACGCGCATGGCCGTGCACCCGGCGGGCAAACCGGCTGTGACTCACTACCGGGTTCTGGAGCGCTACCGCGCCCACAGTTTCCTGCAGGTGAATCTGGAAACCGGCCGCACCCACCAGATCCGGGTGCATCTGGCGCACCTGCGCCACCCCCTGGTCGGCGATGCCGTCTACGGCGGCCGGCTGCAGCTGCCGCCCCAGCCCCCGGCCGCCCTGGTGGCGACGCTGCGCGGTTTCGGACGCCAGGCACTGCACGCGCTGCGGCTGGAACTGGCGCACCCCGCGACCGGCCAGGCCATGGCCTGGGAAGCGCCGCTGCCTGCCGACTTCGAGCAGCTGCTGGCTGCGCTGCGCCAGGATGCCGTGGGGCACGAGCTTGATTGATCTGGTTCGCCCCGCCTGGCCCGCGCCGACCGGCGTGCGGGCCTGGACCACCACCCGCCGGGGCGGCGTCAGTCGCGGCCCCTACGCCAGTTGGAACCTCGCCGACCATGTCGGCGACGCGCCGGTGGCGGTGGCGCAGAACCGGGCCATCCTGGCGGCCGAACTGCGGTTGCCGGCGGCGCCGCGCTGGCTGCGCCAGGTGCACGGCTGCGCCGTCGCGGCGACCGACTGGCAATCCGGCTGTAGCGCCGATGCCGCGTTCGCCGACCGGCCGGGGGTGGTCTGTGCCGTGCTGACCGCCGATTGCCTGCCGTTGCTGCTGTGCAACCGGGCCGGCAGCCGCGTCGCCGCCGTGCATGCCGGCTGGCGCGGGCTGGCGGCGGGCGTGATCGAGCGCAGCCTGGAGCGGTTTGCCGACGCTCCCGAGGATGTCCTGGCCTGGCTGGGGCCGGCGATCGGCCCGGCGGCCTTCGAGGTGGGTGCCGAGGTGCTGGCCGCTTTCTGCGACCAGGACGCAGGCGCTGCGGTATGCTTCCGGAGCGCCGCACGCCCAGGTCACTGGCTGGCCGATCTGTACGGACTGGCGCGGCGGCGCTTGGCCGCGCATGGCGTGCGGGCGGTGTCTGGCGGTGAGCTCTGCACCTATGCCGACCCGCAGCGCTTCTATTCCTACCGGCGGGATGGCGAGACCGGGCGGATGGCCACGCTGATCTGGCTCGACTGAACGAGGACCTGGCCGTGCAAGACTGGTACATGCTGACCCTGATCGGCGAGGACCGCCCCGGCATAGTCGCCGCGGTGACCCGCGCCCTGTACGACCGCGGAATGAACCTGGGCGAGGCCTCCATGCTGCGCCTGGGCGGCAGTTTCAGCATCATGTTGATGGTGTCGGGCGCGCCCGATGCGACCGCGGTGGAGCGGGCGCTGGCGGACGTGGCCAGGGCCATGGCGCTGCGAATGCACGTGGATCACATCACCGGCGGATTGCACCGCCACCTGGTGCCCAACATCCAGGTCACGGTCAGCGGCGCCGACCGCGCCGGCATCGTGGCCCAGGTCACCGGCGCGCTGGCCGCCGCCGGACTGAACATCCTCGACCTGGCGTCGGACGTGGCCGGCTCCGCGCAACGGCCGGTCTACATCATGCAGATCGCCGGCATCGCCGAGGTGCCGCTCGAAGACATCGAGGCGGCGGTGGCCGGGTTGCGCGCCGAGGGCGTGGACGTGCGCGTCGCGCCCATCGATACCCTGGTGGGCTAAGGGATTCGCGCGTGGCCGTACTGGAAATCCTCACCATCCCCGACGAGCGCCTGAAGCAGCCATCTGCGCCGGTCGCGGTGTTCGACGCCGTGCTGCAGGCACGCATCGCCGATCTCGAAGACACCCGCCAGGCCGGGCCCGCCGCGGTGGGCATCGCCGCCCCGCAGGTCGGCTGGTTCGAGCGGGTGGTCATCATCGATTGTTCGCAGACCCGCAAGCCGGTGCCCAACCACGGCCGTCTGGTCCTGGTGAACCCCGAGATCACCCATTGGGACGGGTTCGAGATGGGGCGCGAGGGCTGCCTGTCGGTTCCCGACTACACCGGCAACGTGATCCGCGCCACCAAGATCCGGCTCACCGCCCAGGATCCGGCGGGTCAACCGCTGCAGTTCGAGATGGAGGGCTACGAGGCCCGCGCCGCGCAGCACGAGATCGACCACCTCGACGGCACCCTGTTCGTCGACCGGGTGGTGAGCCGGCGCACCGACTTGTTTCGGCGCAAGGTGTATCAGCAGGGCGGCGGACCCCGGTCGGAGGCTTGAGCGCGGCGTGCCGCGCTTGATTTCGCCGGTCCAGACCCCACCTCCGGCATAACCTTAAGTTTTGCCGGAGTTTTCCCATGCGGATGGACCGCCTTACCAGCAAGTTCCAGATGGCGCTGGCCGACGCGCAGAGCCTGGCCGTCGGTCGTGACCACCAGTTCATCGAGCCGCTGCACCTGCTCACCGCCCTGCTCGACCAGCAGGGCGGCACGGTGCGCCACCTCCTGACCAAGGCCGACGTCAATGTCCACCAGTTGCGCGCGGCCTTGGGTCAGGCGCTGGATCGGTTGCCCAGCGTGCAGGGCGCCGGCGGGGATGTGCACGTCTCCAATGACCTGAACCGGCTGCTCAACCAGACCGACAAGCTGGCGCAGCAGCGCAAGGACCAGTACATCTCGTCGGAGCTGTTCGTGTTGGCGGCGGTCGAGGACAAGGGGCAGCTCGGCGAGTTGCTGCGTAACGCCGGGGCCAGCAAGGGCGCGCTCGGGCAGGCCATCGACAAGCTGCGCGGCGGTCAGCCGGTCGACGACCCCAATGCCGAGGAACAGCGTCAGGCGCTGCAGAAATACACCATCGACCTCACCGAGCGCGCCGAGCAGGGCAAGCTGGACCCGGTCATTGGCCGCGACGACGAGATCCGCCGCACCGTGCAGGTGCTGCAGCGCCGCACCAAGAACAACCCCGTCCTGATCGGCGAGCCCGGCGTCGGCAAGACCGCGATCGTCGAGGGCCTCGCGCAGCGCATCGTGAACGGCGAGGTGCCCGAGGGACTCAAAGACAAGCGCATCCTCGCGCTCGACATGGGGTCACTGATCGCCGGCGCCAAGTTCCGCGGCGAATTCGAGGAGCGCCTGAAGGGCGTCCTCAGCGACCTCGCCAAGCAGGAAGGTCGCGTGATCCTCTTCATCGACGAGCTGCACACCATGGTCGGCGCCGGCAAGGCCGAGGGCGCCATGGATGCCGGCAACATGCTGAAGCCCGCGCTCGCGCGCGGTGAACT
>JBFZDU010000501.1:0-6559 GCA_041307205.1 Gammaproteobacteria bacterium
CTGGACCCTGCCGGCCGGGTTCCTGGAAAGTGGCGAAACCACCCAGGGTGGCGCGGCGCGCGAGACTCTGGAGGAGGCCAACGCCAGGGTCCGGGTCGACTCCCTCTACACAACCTTCAACCTGCCGCACATCGACCAGGTGTACATGCTGTTCCGCGCGCGCCTGCTCGACCTTGACTTCGGACCGGGCGACGAGAGCCTGGAGGTCGCCTTGTTCCGCGAGGCCGAGATCCCGTGGGAGCGGCTGGCTTTCCCGGTCATCGCCGAGACTTTGAAGCTGTACTTTGCGGACCGCGCCAACGGTGGCTTTGGCAGCCACGTCGGGGACATCGTGCGTGAGCCCGGCGCCGCCTTCAGCCGTTACCAGGTGCGCATGCTCGGTGCCCTGGAGGCGCTGCGGTCTTGAGTCGATGGCGCGGCGCGGCCGGGCCTGCCGGGTTGGCCCGGCCCCGGGCAAAAAAGCCTTGTTTGTCCGGCAGTCATTGGATAGAGTTGCCCGCAGTGCAGCCCATGCTTGTAGTTTTTCGGTAGTTCCTCTCCCCGTAAATCGTGGCAGACCCTTCCGTAATCTCTCGACTATCGTCTGCATAGACCCACGCCCAATCCCAACAGAGGTAACCGAAATGGCTACAGGTACAGTGAAGTGGTTCAGTGACGAGAAAGGCTTTGGCTTCATCGCCCCGTCCGATGGCTCCAAAGACGTCTTCGTCCACCACAGTGCCATTCAGGGCGGCGGCTTCAAGTCGCTGTCCGAAGGACAGACCGTCTCCTACGACGTCGAGCAAGGCCCCAAAGGCCCCAGCGCGACGAACGTCGTCCCCCAGTAACCCTGGGCGGCGGGGTGCCAGGCACCCGCTGAAAGAGCCCCGCCTTGGCGGGGCTTTTTGCGTCTGGTGGTTGGCCACCGAAGGCGTGGGCGCAGTAGCTGTCAGGCCGCCAGGTCCTGGCCCTGCAGATAGTCTTCGTAGCTGCCGCTGAAGTTGACTATGCCCTGCGGCGTCAGCTCGATGATGCGGGTCGCCAGGGACGAAACGAACTCGCGGTCGTGGCTGACGAACAGCAGGGTGCCGGGGTATTTCTCCAGCGCGTTGTTCAGCGACTCGATGGATTCCATGTCCAGGTGGTTGGTCGGTTCGTCGAGCAACATGATGTTGGGTTTCTGCAGCATCAGTTTGCCGAACAGCATGCGGCCCTGTTCGCCACCGGAGATCACCCTGACGGGCTTTTTGATCTCGTCCTGAGAGAACAGCAGCCGGCCCAGGGTGCCGCGGATCACCTGTTCGTCGTCACCTTCCTGCTTCCATTGGTCCATCCAGTCGTAGAGCTTGGTGTCCGTGGCAAAGTCGGCGGCATGGTCCTGCGCGAAATAGCCCAGCCTGCTGTTCTCGGACCATTTGACCCGGCCCCGGTCGGGCGCCAGCTCACCGGCCAGGGTGCGCAACAGCGTGGTCTTGCCGATGCCATTGGGCCCGATGATGGCGACCCGCTCGCCCACCTCGACGGTCAGGTCCAGACCGCTGAACAGGGGGGTGCCGGCATAGCCCTTGGCCAGGTCCTGTACCTCCAGCGCCAACCGGTACAGCTTCTTGTCCTGATCGAAGCGCAGGTAGGGATTGACCCGGCTGGAGGGCTTGATGTCCTCCAGCTTGATCTTCTCCAGCTGGCGCTGGCGCGAGGTCGCCTGCTTGGCCTTGGAGGCGTTGGCCGAGAAGCGGCTGACGAAGGTCTGCAGCTCGGCGATCTGGGCCTTCTTCTTGGCATTGTCGCTGTACTGGCGCTGGCGCACCTGGCTGGCGGCGGTCATGTACTCGTCGTAGTTGCCGGGGTAGACCCGCAACTCGCCATAGTCCAAGTCGGCCATGTGGGTGCAGACGCTGTTCAGGAAGTGGCGGTCGTGCGAAATGATGACCATGGTGCTGTTGCGGGCGTTCAGCACCTCTTCGAGCCAGCGGATGGTGTTGATGTCCAGGTTGTTGGTGGGCTCGTCCAGCAGCATCACATCCGGGTCGGCGAACAGTGCCTGGGCGAGCAGCACGCGCAGCTTCCAGCCCGGGGCCACCGCGCTCATCGGGCCGGCGTGCTGTGCCAGCGGGATGTCCAGGCCCAGCAGCAGTTCGCCGGCACGGGCTTCGGCGGTGTAGCCGTCCAACTCGGCAAACTGCACTTCCAGTTCGGCGACCTGCATGCCGTCTGCCTCGCTCAGGTGCGGCAGGGCGTAGATGCGGTCGCGCTCGGCTTTCACCTGCCACAGCTCCCGGTGCCCCATGATTACGGTATCCAGCACGGTGCAGGACTCGAAGGCGAATTGATCCTGGCGCAGTTTGCCGATCCGCTTGTTGGGTTCCAGCGACACGTTGCCGCTGCTCGGTTCGAGGTCACCGCCAAGGATCTTCAGCAGCGTCGATTTACCGCAGCCGTTGGCGCCGATCAGGCCGTAGCGGTTGCCGCCACCGAACTTGACGGAGATGTTCTCGAACAGCGGCTTGGCGCCGAACTGCATGCTGATGTTGGCGGTTGAGATCACGGGCGTGTTCCGGGGCAGGGCAGCGAGCTGCAGTGAGCGGCGGCGGGAAATAAAAAAGCCCCGCAACCAGGCGGGGCTGTTCCTCCGGGCGGCTGGCGCCCGGAGCCCAGGGTCACTGGGGGACGACGTTGGTCGCGCTGGGGCCTTTCTGGCCCTGCTCGACGTTATAGGAAACAGTTTGACCTTCCGCCAGCGACTTGAAACCGCCGCCCTGAATGGCACTGTGGTGGACGAATACGTCCTTGGTGCCATCTGCCGGGGTAATGAAGCCGAAACCTTTCTCGTCACTGAACCATTTGACTTTGCCTGTGGCCATGTCGGATATCTCTTGATGAAGTTGGACTTGTGTATATGCAGACGATTGTCGAGAGGTTACGGAAGGGTCTGTCACGAACTGCGAAGGGAGGGACCGCCGAATGACTACACGCATGTACTGCAATGGCGCAGACTCTACAGAATACCTGACGCCATTGCAAGGTCTTAGTGCCCGCCGGGCGGGGTGAACTTGTTCTCAAGGTAAGCCATTGAGTCTCCGTCTTGCCCGCGCAGGCGGGCATCAAGTTGCTCTTCCTGCGCCTTAAGGCACGCACGTCAGGGTTCGGCAGGCGCATTCCGGATTCCCGTCTATGCGGGAATGACGGATTCGGCAGCCAGAACAACTTTGCCCTGGGGCGCCGTGTGGGCCGGGCTGCCGAATCGAACGGCATCAAGCGGCTCAGGCGCGACCGGGCCCCTATCCTGACCTCAGTCGATCCAACTGCCGTCGTAATACTCCTGCCCCGACGCGTTGAGTACGTAGAAGCGGGCCCTTTCCTTGGTGTTCGAGGCCCGGCATGCGCCCAATGCAGCAGGAAACTGCAGGTAGTTGCCGATCTCAATCTGGCGATACGACGACAATTGTCCGCTGATCGCATGGTCGAGGGTGACCCGTTCGGACTTCATAACACGGTACATGGGTGGCTCCAGGGCATTGGGGCGGCATATTTCCCGGTACGGGACTGTGCGCTGACTTGGCAACGCGTTTGCGCCCGGTTCATGCCGGCCTCAACGCTGTCGCGGGGCGGGGGGTCAGACGTGTCGGGCGAGCAGCGGAGCGGCATCCCCGGCATGCTTTTTCGCCTGCTTGGCCGCCTTCTTTTCCTTCGCTGTCAGTACGGACGGTTTTTTCACTTCCCGGTTGGAGCGTTGCAATTTGGACATGTCGCTGCTTCCTGCTCAGACGTGATGGGCGCCTGGCTGGCATGCGCGGCGGCGCGGGGCCGGGACGCACCCGATCAACTGCAAAGCCGGGCAATTGCGGTCAAGCTACGCCCTCTGTGCCGAATAGCAAGGGGTATCGGTCCGGATCGCGCAAACCCGCGCCGCGTGGGAGGTCGATGGCTCTGGGTCGTGATGGCCGGCGACATGACTTGGAACTGCGGGTGCCGGGGTATAAGGTCGGACACAGCAAGCGACGAAAGGGCCAGCCAGCATGCGGCGTCTGAAGATCGACCATGTCACCGAGTACCAGTTCTCCGGGCCTGTGGCCTTGCAGCCGCACCGACTGCTGTTGCGCCCCCGGGAGAACCACAACGTGCGAATCGAGTCCTCGCTGCTGGAGATCACTCCCCCCCATACCCTGCAATGGAAGCGCGATGTGCTGGACAACTCGGTGGCGCTGGTGAGCTTCGCCGAGCCCGCGGACCGGTTGTGCATTACCAGCAGCGTGGTCATCCAGCACTACGACGACAACCCCTTCGACTTCCTGGTGGATGACTATGCCGTCATGCACCCCTTCGATTATGCCGCGGGCGAGCAGGCCGACCTGGCGCCCCTGCGGCAACCCGTTTATCCCGGCGACCAGGTGGCGGTGCAGCGCTGGCTCGACCGACTGGGCCTGCGTCAGGCCATGGAGACCTTCGCCCTGCTGGACCGCCTGAACCGCGAGATCGCCAGCCGCTTCCGGTACCAGATGCGCGAGGAACCCGGCGTGCAGCCGCCGGCCCAGACCCTGGCGCAGCACAGCGGCTCCTGCCGCGATTTCGCGGCCCTGTTCATGGAGGCCTGCCGACACCTCGGGCTGGCCAGCCGTTTCGTCAGCGGCTACCCGTACACCCTGGATACCGAGGCCGGCAATGCCTCCACCCACGCCTGGGCCGAGGTCTATCTGCCGGGCGCCGGCTGGAAGGGCTTTGATCCCACCAGCGGCGAGGTGACCGGCAACCGGCATATCGCGGTGGCGGTGGCGCGCCATCCCGAAGCGGTGCCGCCGGTGGCCGGCAGTTTCATCGGCACCCCGGGCCAGGCCCCGTCGCTGCGCGTGGCGGTGCGGGTGAGCGCGCTCGCCAGCTGAGCGTCGGCCGCGCACGACCGGCTTTACGCCGGTGGTTCCACGGTGGTCGCCTGGGCTATCCTGGGTTTGGACGCCAGGGGATCAGGACATGGCCAAGACCCTGCATGCATGGCTCGAAGAGGACGTGGCGGCCGTGCGCGCCAAGCCGATGCGGTGGCTGTCCGAGCAGTATTTTTTCCGTGACCCCAGTCGTCCCCTCTATTCCGACCCCGGATTCTTCTTTCCGCCTGCCGACGGCATCATCCTGTACGCCACGCCGGTAAGTCCGGACGCGGAGCTGGTGCAGATCAAGGGGCGGCCGTACGCGCTGCGCACGGCGCTGCGCGATCCAACATTCGATCGCGAGTGCCTGGTCGTGGGCATCTTCATGACCTTCTACGACGTGCACGTCAACCGGGTTCCCTATGCCGGGCGCCTGAACTATCGGGAACTCGATCCCATTGACACCTTCAACTACCCGATGATCGAGGTGGAGAAGGACCTGCTGGAGGAACTCGCACCCTACACCAGGCGTGCCGGTTACCTGTTCAACAACCAGCGGGTCGTCAACCGGATCTTCAGCATCGACCTCGGCCAGGCCTACTACGTGCTGCAGGTGGCCGACTATGACGTGGATTGCATCACGCCGTTCCGGCTCAAGCAGAACCAGCCCTACTCCCAGAACCAGCGCTTCTCCCAGATCCGCTACGGCTCGCAGGTCGACCTGATCATCCCGCTGTCGCCGCGCTGGGTGTTTACGCCGCTGCTGGGCGTCGGCATGCACGTCGAGGCCGGCGTGGATCCGCTGGTGCGGATTGCCGCGCGCCCCGCGCCCTGACGCTATTCGGAGGACATCGCGATGGCCCGTCAACCGACCCGCCAAGCCGCCTGCGAGGGACCGGGCCACCCGCCGACCCTCAACCCCACGGCGCTCAACAAGCCGGCCTTTCTCATGAACGTGCCCTTCTCGCTGGCGGCCGACGTGGCCAACAACGCCTGGATGGACGAACTGCCCCTGGACCAGCGCCAGGTCGATCTGCCCAAGGCCATCAACCAGTTCCTGCAGCTCTATCACTTCATCGCGGCCGAGGCCCTGGTGTACCTGTTGCCGACGCCGCGCATCCCCGGTCTGCAGGACCTGGTGTACTGCGCCAACCTGGGCGTGGTGCTGGAGCACCTGCCCGATCGCAACACGGTCGTGCTGTCCAATTTCAGCACCCGGGTGCGCGTTCCCGAGACCCGGGTCGGCGAACATTTCTTCGGCGAAATGGGCTACCGCGTCGCCAGCCCGCCGCAGCATTTCGAGGGCGAGGCCGAACTCAAGCACCTCTACGACAATGTCTACGTCGGCGGCTACGGCACCCGTTCGGAGCGCGCCGCTTATCAGTGGCTGGAGGAGCAGTTCGGCATGCGCGTGGCGGTCCTGGAGGAGACCGATCCGCACCTCTATCACCTCGACTGCACGGTGTTTCCGCTCACCCGCGAGGACACCCTGGTCTGCACCGAGATGTACACCCCGCAGGAGATCGCCGTGCTGGAGGGTCTGACCAACATCATCGATGTGAGCGTCGACGACTGCTATTCGGGGGTGTGCAACTCGGTGCGCATCGGCAACTCCCTGCTCAACGCCTCGCACCTGTTCGAACTCAAGCGCGGCACCGAGGACTATGGCTACGAACTGCAGAAGAACCGCACCCTGGAGGACCTGGCGGCGCGCTTCGGTT
>JBFZDU010000502.1:0-4305 GCA_041307205.1 Gammaproteobacteria bacterium
CGTCAAAGCCGACACGGTGGGTAGCGCCGCTGCGCAGCGTAATCAGCAGATCGTCGCTGTTGCCGCTGTCGGCGGCGATGCCCAACTCATTGGTGGCGGTGCCGGTGACATTGGAGATTGCGATCGCCGACCCGTCGAGCGTGCTGAACGTCAGCACACCGTTGGAGAAGCTGACTTTGACGCGTCTCTCGGTGGGGTCGAGCCGCGCCTGGATGTCATTGATGATCGAGAAGGGGTAGTCGTTATCCGCCGTTTGCGCGGGCGTGAGCGTGACGTCGATATTTGTTGTCGAACCGCCGAGCGTCAGTTCGACCCGGAACCCGGCGTCGGCCGTCAACCGTCCCTTCAGCGGCGGCAGCGTCTTGGCCGCGACCAAGGTCGGGTTCGCGCCCGTGACCGTCTTGCTCGTTGGCAGACCGATGTCGGTGACCGCCGGATCGCCGGCCGTCGCGGTCACGGCCAGTGAACTCGCCACCATCAGGCCAACGAGCTGGATCTGCTGCGGTGCGGGCTGGTCGCCCATGGCCGGAACGGGCTGGGACTGTACCTTGCCGGACAGGGTGGTTAGTGCTAGTGCGGCGTTGATGTCGCCGACGAGGTCGCCGACCGTCGTATTGTTGTCTGCGGCGAGTTTGGTCACCGTCACCGGGACGGCGGTGCCGCCGTCGATGGTAATGCTGAAATGCGCGTCGCCCGTGAGCTTGCCAACCACCGGCTGCGCATCATAGCGCTGGTTGTCGTTGAGCACCACCGGTTGACTGAGGCTATCCAGTGGCGTTGTCGCTTGCAGCTTGTCGCTCGGCTCGGCATTGCCGAGGAAGACACCGACCTCGAGGTTCACCCCGCCGGACACCTTGAGCGCAAGAGCGCCGCTGGTCTGCAACTGCAGGTATGCGGGCAGGTTCGCCACGTCGAAACCGAACGGCAGGTTCAGGTTCGCGAAAACCTGCGACAGGTCGAGCGTGAAATTGAGCGAGTCGGTCGCCACATCGTAGCTGAGGCCGGGGTAGCTCGCCCCGAATGCGTCCAGGAGGCGCAGCGACATCTGCTGCGCCGTCGCGAAAGTCGGCGCGTTGTCGGCATTGACCAGCTTCCAGCGGTCGTCGCCGATCGTGGTATTGGCCGTCGTCGCCGACTGGACGACGTCAACCGTGTAGGTCTTGCTGCCGACCGTAATCGTGAAGCTCAGGTCGGCACCCAGATTGCCTTCGGCGTCCCCGAAGGCACCGCCGGCCACCGCCTCGGCGAACAGCTTGCCTCCGGTCTTGTCACCGGTCTGCGGCGAGCTGAAGCCCAGCGCCGTGGCGCCGGTGACCGTGAACGACGCGATGCTCGCGTCGAGGGCAATGAACGCGATCTTGCCCCCGACGTTGGTCGCGAACAGCTTGCGGCCAAGGCCGGCGTCGTCGAGCGCCGCGTTGAGGTCGAATAGCAGCGTCTTGTCGTTGTCGAGTTGCGTATCGTTGTCGTCGATCAGCACCAGGTCCCGGAATGCGTCAGCCAACTGCAACGCCTCGTCGAATGCAGGACCGACGAGGGGCAGGTCCAAATTGGCAAAAGTGTCGCTGCGACGGAACTCATCGAGCCAGAAGGTCAGTTGGCCCAGCACGCCCACAATGCTGGCCGCGTCGATGTTCAGGAAGTTGCCGAGCTCACTAAGCCCGGGTCCGAGGTCGACGTCGACGGTCGTGGGATCGTTGATATCGGGAATCGTGACCGAGATCGCATAGGGATAATCGGCGGGAATGGGAGTGTTCGGATCGCCGTCAGTCAGCGGGATGGTGGGCAGGAATGGCACCTCGACCGGCAGGAACATGCTGATCGCGCCGGCGAAATTGATCGTCACGAGCGTGTCAAGATCGTCGAGCCCGTCGAGCAGTTCGCGCAGGTCGATCCGGCCGTCCGCGGCGTTGGTGCCAGTGTCGTTCACGGAGGCCACCAGACTCAGGGGGGTCGTCGTGGCGATCGTGCCTTCCTCGATATCGATCGATGCGAAGCCGAACCGGGCGCTGGCTTTGACATCGGAAGCGGCGACGTTCACGTTGGCGGTCAGGGTCGGATTCTTGATGAAGAACCAGTCGAGTGGGTTGTCGCCGGCCACGATGCCGCCGATGTCGACGCCAAAATCGAGATCGAGCGCGAAGTTCGTATCCAGGGTGCCCAGCGTGCTGAAGTCGAAATCGGCCAGGCCGGATCCCAGGCCGAATCCCAGGCTCAGCAGCTTGTCCAGGGTCAGCCCGTTGGTCAGGTGCAGATGGTATGTCAGTTCCTGAGAGGTCGTGTTGAAGTTCACCCCCAGATCCCTGGGATCGGTACCGAGACGGCCCGCCAAGTCGCGCGCCAGGCCCTGGAGCGAGGTGAAATTCGCCGATCCGCTCGCACCGGTCAACGGACCGAGCACTTTGCTGTTGAAGAAGGAGACGAAATCGATCAGCGTATCCAGGGCGTCTGAGACCAGCGGGATCTCGATACTCAACGCATCGGCAAGCTGCTGGACCTCAATCAGTTGGTTGAGGACCACCTGCGGATCGACCTGCAGGAAATCGAGCACCTGCTGGCCCAGTCCGGCACTCGCGGCGATCGCGAAGTCAGTGGGGTCGGTGATATCCTCCCATGTCAGACTTACCCGGGCAGTGCCGAGATCGAACGGAGCCTCGCCCCCGGGCAGCAGCGCCGCCACCCGCGCCTGGGTGTCGAATACGACGTCCGTCGGGGCGCCATTGCCGCTGATGCCAAAGGTGGCGAGACCGGCGATGGTGGATGGGTCATAGAGAGTCCGTGTCAATTCGTCGAGGCGAATCTTGCCGCCGGCGTCGGGATCCTGCAGCGAGATGGTCAGGGCCAGCGCGTCGTCCACCTCGAGCGTCGCCTCACTCAGTTCAACCTCCAGGAACCCGAAGTCTGCCTCCGCGCTCAGTTGTCCCTCGAATTGGAGGTCGCTAATGGTCAGGCCTGAACCCGCCCCCGAGGTCTGAATGAAGAAGCCCGAGGCGTCGAAGCCGAAGATCAAATGGAGATCGACCGCGGCTCCGAGGTCGAGGTTCCCGTTCAGGCTCAGGGCTCCCTCCTGCACGTCGAGATCGGCCGAACCACTCAGACGCTTGACCACGTGCATGTCGAAAACCGGTTCGGTGTTCGTTCCGGTCCGTGTGACGCTGTTGTTGAGAGGGTCCCCGTCCAAATTCTCCAGCAGTTCTTCCAGTTGGTCAAGGTCGAGCAGGCCGGCAATGCTGTCCAGACTAAACCCGTTCGGGCCTTCTTCGATCAGGCGGCGAAGCCCCAGCCCCGCAGATCCGACATCGGCCTGGGCCTCCTCCAGACTTCCCGCGGGCTTTCCCGGGTCGCTGATCGGCGACTTCGCAGCCGTCGAAGCTCCGCCGAGGGCCCGTGGCAGGGACCCGCCGATCAAGGCGAGCTCCTGTTCGGCGCCGGCCGTGGGATCGTCGAGCCAGAAGGCCACCCAGCGGAAGAATCGTTTGAAGGCATCGCCGATCTTCTCAAGAATCGTGGCTTCTGTCAGGTTGTTGTCGAGATCCTCGATTCCTTCGTACTTGACGATTTCGCGCGCCCCGTCCCGGGTATCCTCGATCGTCACCGTCGTAAGGCCGCCCGAGGTATCGCTCGACGAGGTCCACACCTTGTCGCCCTGCAGAATCAGATGATCGGTGACCGCTCCTGACCCGCCGTGGAACAGGATACCGTCGGGAACATTGATCGGCCCGTCGTCGCTGTTGATCGTAAGGGTATCGGCTCCGTCCAAACCAGACACTTCGATCCCTTGGATTGCCGTCACCGGCGCCTCGAAGACCTTGCTCACCCCGACCCAGATCTCAAGCAGCGAAGGATTGGCGGAGTTCCGTTGAATCAGGAACGTATCGTCACCGGTCGTTCCGTCGATGTGGAGCAAGGCCGGATCCACCAGGAAGCTGTCCGCATTGCCAACCAGCCATGCCCCTCGTCCGAGCGTGCCGGCCACCAGGATGTCGTCGCGGGAGAGGGAGCGGGGATTCGGGAAATCGGCATTGTCGCGCAGAACGAGATCCAGGTCCTTCACGAGCGCGTTGGGCAGTTCATCTCCGAACTCCGTCCACAGACAGCCGGGCGCCGGATCGATGGCGCGGTAGACCCCCGCGCTGCCACCGACCAGCAGGATGGCGTCGCCGCCCATCCGTGTGAACGCAATGCCGTCGAGATCCGGATTCAGAAGCCGCTGGGAGATCCGCCGCCAGTCCTTCGGCCCCACCCGTTTGTAGACGGACGAGTCCGCTACCACGTAGGCGATTTCATAGTCGTCGGGGTCGAGGA
>JBFZDU010000503.1:0-4043 GCA_041307205.1 Gammaproteobacteria bacterium
CGGCCCGGCCGTTGACATACCGGGAGTCCCCCGAGCGAGTCGCGATCTGGGCGTCGATGCTCTGGCCCAGGTGGGCCAGCACGAAACTGCGGCCGCCAGGGTCCGAGATCAGTGGTGCATACAGCGCGACCGTGTCGCGGGTACGCGCTGGCTGTAGATCGCCGGCGGTGATCTGCCCTGCGCGGCTTAGCACGATCGCCTCGGGAGACCCGGGATCGACGCTCTGCAGTTGGCCCGAGGCATCCAGTGCGAAACCGGTATCCGGGCGCGTGGCTGGCTGGCCCGCGACCGCGCGCAGCAGGGCCCAGAGTCGCCGGGAATCGGCGGGCTCGTCGTGGTCATGGCCAGGAGGCGGTCGATCGATGGGCTGTTCTGACATGGTCGCTCCGGGACGCGGCGAAGTGTTTTCCCTGCCAGCGGGCGGTCTGTACTCGATGGCCGCAAGGTTACCATCGACTCCAGGCAAGGCTTCAACGAGAGACAGACAATGACCAATAAGTATGCCGGGCGCGACGCCGCTGCCGCGCTGCGCGTCGAACGGGCCATCGTCGAGTTACGGCGGGGGCGCACGGTCGAGGTGCACGATGCGTGCGGCGCGACCGTCGTATTCGCCGCCGAGGGCCTTCTCGTGGACGCGCCGGACGCTGCCTGGGGCGACCGGCGCCCACCTGCTGTTGACAGCCGAACGTGCCAACGCGCTCGGCCTTACCGACAGCCCGGAGGCGGTCGAGGTCGCATTGCCGGCGTAGACTGGCGTCGATGTCATCCTCACGCTGGCTGGGGCGACCGGCGCCAACGACGCCGTAGTACCGCCGGACTGCGGCGTCGCGCCGGGTGATGCAAGGGCCCGTGCGGCCCTTTCGCTGGTGCGCCAGGCACGATTGTTACCGGCACTGCTCGCGGTGCCTACCGCGCCGGGCGAAGACGACCTCGCACCGTTGCGCGTCGGGGTCGACGACATCGACGCCTACCCGGCGGCGCGTGCCCACTCGCTGCAGCGTCTGAGCCGCGCAATGGTGCCGTTGGCGGCCGCGGAGGTCTGCGAGTTTGTGGTCTACCGCGAACCCTTCCACGATGCGGAACACGTCGCGATAGTGGTCGGCGAACCCGATCTGTCGGCCCTTGTTCCCGTGCGTCTGCACTCGGCGTGCCCGACAGGGGACCTGCTCGGCAGCCTGCGCTGTGATTGCGGCGACCAGCTGCGCGGCGCCGTCGAGCGCATCGCGGCCGCCGGCTGCGGCGTGATCCTGTACCTGGCGCAGGAGGGGCGGGACATAGGACTGGTCAACAAACTCCGCGCCTACGCGCTGCAGCATCAGGGACTAGACACGCTGCAGGCGGACCGCCACCTGGGTTTTCGCGCCGACGAGCGCGATTATGCGGTCGCCCGCGCGATGCTACGGGGTCTCGGTATCGGCCAGATCCTGTTGCTGACCAACAATCCCGACAAGCTTGCCGCGCTTGCCGCCTGCGAGATCGAGGTCGCCGGCAGGCTACCCTTGACCGCACCGGCTAATGTGCACAACGAGCGGTACCTGAAGACCAAGCGCGAGCACGCCGGCCACCTCGGTGACGGTGGCTGACTCAGGTAACGAGCTTGGTCAACGGCCGGGCAGCGGTCTCGGACAGCAGCGTGGCCAGCGATCTGCCGAGATGCTCGACGAGCATGGCACCGCGTTCGGCATCCGCGCGCGAGGCACCTCCGACCACGCCGGCCGGGTTGAGGTCCTGGCTCATCCAGGCATACCCGATCGGGCGCTCCACGCCGAGCAGCTCGCCATCGGCCTGGGCTGGCCAGTCGAAGTCGCGCAAGGCCGTGCGGCTCACGGACCCGGGGGCCAGATGCAGCATCATCGAGGTCTCGACCTCGCCGCCGTGCAGGCCGTGAGTCAGCTCGGCCTCGTCGAACAGACCGGGCGGCGTGCCGAGGGCGAAGTAGTTCGCCCGTACGACCAGCATGCCGTGGGTCGCGCGCAGCCGCAGCGCGGCCTGGTCGACCACACCCGGCTGGCCACCGTGGCTGTTCAGGATTACGAGCTTGCGCAGGCCGGTGCCGGCCACGGCATCGCCGATCGCGCACCAGTTCGCCAGCAGCAGCTCGGGCGGCAGACTCAGCGTGCCTGCGAAACCGGTGTGCTCGAGGCTGTCGCCGATCGCCTGCTCTGGCAGCACCAGTACCCTGATGCCGTGTCGGATGTGCGGCGCGGACGCCGCCAGGATGCCCCGGTTGATCACGAGATCCGTGCCGAGCGGCAAATGGGGACCGTGTTGCTCGACGGCGGCGACCGGGAGCAGCGCGACGGTGGTCTCCCTATCGAGGTCGTCGAAGTCTGTTGTCTTGAGGTCTTGCCAGTATTCAAGCATGCGGGCGTCTCAGCGGTAATAGGGATCATCCGGGACTGACGGCGGCGTCGCCAGCAGCACGGCGGCGACCAGTGGCAGGATGGCGATGGCCATGACGTAGAGTGGCTCGATCGTGCTCCGGGACCAGCGGCCGGGTATCGGGAGGCGGCGGCTCAGCGGTCCGGCGATGAATATCGCCGTGACCGCGAGCAGGGCGACCGGCGGGATCTCGGTCAAGAACAACAGCAGCAGTGCAACGGCGAAGCAGCCGAGGCCGCCGATCGCGATCCCTGCGGCGTGCAGTGGCAGCCGCCCGCGTGGCCAGTTCCAAAGTGCGAAGCCGCCGCCTGCCGCGGCGAGGGCCAGTGCGACCTGCATCAGCGACAGCGAGCCCGCCTGGAAGGCCGCGCCGGCCAGCGCCAGCGCCGCCATAATGACGACGGTCGCGCGTGACGCGCCCGCGGCCGTGGTGGCCGCGAGCCCGCCGATACAGGCCAGGCCGAGCGCGGCGGCGGTCATGAGCAGCGGCGGCAGCGCGGACCCGCCGCGGGCCAGCTGGGGCCAGGCAAGCCACAGCGATATCGCCGCGACCGCGGCGGACGTAACCAGCACCGCCACCGGCAGCCCCGGTCGCAGTCGGTCCATTGCCAGTCCTCCCAGCACCATCGCAGCGAACAGCCATGGCAGCTTGTCGGGGCCGGACACCGCCGGCCACGTCGGTGGTCCGAACACGGCGACCTGGGACGCCAGCAGTGCGAGGCCGATCACGACGGCGGCCGGCCGACGTGCCACTTCGGCCCGGGCGAGGAGCAGCCAGGTGCCGGCGAGCAGCAGTGACAGCGACAGTGGCAGTAGCACGCTGCCGACGACGGGGTGGGCGAGGTCCAAGCATGATCTCCAATCGGGGCATGAACGGAGTCTAGCGCGACCGTCGCCGTTTTTTGCCGCAGCCGTCCCGGGGTAGGGAATCGGCCGGCGGGCCTGGCTCCAGGTTGAGGCCTGCGGCCCGGGGCGTGCCGGCGATGGGCGATCGTAAGGCGGCCTCGCGGGACAGCGGGTCAGGCGACGCTGGACCGGGGGACCCCATTGCAAGCGATGCCGATTTTCGGTGCCGTGGACACCACCGCTATCGCTTGGCAGTCCGATACCGCGGATTTCCCGGAGTTCAGTCGGGGCGACGTGTTGTTTGGCGGAAGAGCGCGCGACGATTCCATCTAGGCGATCGAGCCAGGCCGCTGCGGCGCCTGGCGAGACTGGGAGGGCCACGACTACCGGTTGAGGGGGCTGGCAGTCGGCGACTGTTTCGGTGAGATGGCGCGGATCGACTGTCAGCCGCGGAGCAGGATGCGGTCATGTTGCCGTTTTCGGCTGGCAGGGCGGTATTCATCCCTGCTGGTCGATCTGCAAAAGGCAAACTAATTCAATCGTATAGGGTGGATATGCTCGCCTCATAACTGTCGGCGAAACCACCATCACACCAGGTTCACACCTCTCTGACCCGTCGGAATACGCGCGGAAGCCACCAAGGGCAACACTTGTGGCCGAACCTTTTCCTGGGGCGGTGGCTCAAGCGGGTGTCCGCTCCTCGCCATAAGCTGACGTGATCAGCCGCTCCGGCTTGGTCGGCTTCGTGTTGATTGCTGCCGGCCATCAAATCGAAAAGCTGCCGCTCAGCGAAATCTCCCGGCCAATAGATCGGA
>JBFZDU010000504.1:0-4381 GCA_041307205.1 Gammaproteobacteria bacterium
TCCGGGGTGAGGACCTGGGCGACGATCAACACCGTCAGCGCGCCGACCATCACCAGGTCGGCGGCGATCCGCGTGCCGATCAGCACGGCGGCGGTGAGGACCACGGTAATCAGGGTGAACCAGGCGTCGAAGCTCACGCTGACCCTACCTCAGGCAATGGTGCCGGCGCCCGAGCGGCGAGCGGGGCGCGCTGTGCCGTCGCCGGCTGAACCGGTCGCATCCAGGTCCTCAGACCAGGACCTGCAGCGGCCGCGGCTGGTCGAGGAACAGGTGCGGGCTGGCAGTGTAGCCGTAAGCCCCCGATTGCAGCACCGCGATCAGGTCGCCGACCTCGGCGCGGCCCAGTTCCACCTTGTCGCCGAGCAGGTCGAGCGGGGTGCACAAGGGCCCGACTACGCTGACGGTCTCGCGCTCGCCGCCACTCACGGCCGCGGCCGCCAACACCGGGTAGTTCTTGCGGAGCACCTGGCCGAAGTTGCCCGAGGCGGCGAGGTGATGATGCAGGCCGCCGTCGGTCACCAGGAAGGTGAGTCCGCGCGAGACCTTGCGGTCGACGACGCGGCAGACATAGACCCCGGCCTCGCCCACGAAATAGCGACCGAGTTCGATCACCACCTCGGCGCGGCCGAGGCGGGCGCTGCATTCGGGCAGGCGTTCCGCCAGGTTCGCCGCCACCGGGCCCAGGTCGAGGCGCTGTTCGCCGGGGAAATAGGGGATGCCGAAGCCGCCGCCGATGTTGAGCAGTTCGACCGCCGAGGGGGCGTGCTCGGCCAGCCGATAAGCCAGCTCGAAGCTGGCGCTCTGGGCCTCGACCAGGCTCTCGGGGCGCAGGTTCTGCGAGCCGCTGAAGATGTGGAAGCCGCGGAAGTGCAGGCCCAGCGCGCCGATGCGTTGCAGCACCGCCGGGACCTGCTCGGCGTCGATGCCGAACTGCTTGGGGCCGCCGCCCATCTTCATGCCGGAGGACTTGAGTTCGAAGTCGGGATTGACCCGCACCGCGACCTGCGCCCCGAGCCCCAGGCGCTCGGCCTGCACCGCGGCGCGTTCCAGCTCGCCCGGGGACTCGAGGTTGATGGTGATGCCGGCGGCGATGGCGGCGGCGAGTTCCTGATCGCGCTTGCCGGGACCGGCAAAGCTGATCTGGGCCGGCTCGGTGCCCGAGTCGAGCGCGACCCGCAGTTCGCCCAGCGAGGCGACGTCCAGGCCGTCGACCAGCACGCCCATGTGGTTGACCACCGCGGGCATGGGGTTGGCCTTGATGGCGTAGTGCAGGCTGATGCCCTCGGGCAGGGTCTCGCGCAGCGCGTGCACCCGCCGCGTCATGGCGCCGCTGTCGTAGGCGTAGAAGGGCGTCTGGCCGACGCGCGCGGCGAGCCGGGTGAGCGGGATGCCGCCGACCACCAGTTCGTCGCCGACCACGGGAAACTGGGTCAGCGGGGCGTGTTGCGGGCGTTCAGACATGGGCTGGTGCTTCCTGCTTCGGGGAGGTGCCGGGTCGGGGCTGGCGGCGTACTCAGGCGAACAATTCGCGGAACTCGTCGCCGAGGGCCTTGCGGTCGATCTTGCCGTTGGCGTTGCGCGGCAGGGTGTCGCGCAGCTGCACGCTCTGCGGGACCATGTAGGCGGGCAGCCGTTTGCGGCAGTGATCGAGCAGGGTGTCGGCGGTGTGGCCCGGGTCGGCGCATTGCACCACCAGCACTATGGCCTGGCCGAGCATCGGGTGCGGCACGCCGAGCGCCACCGCCTGGGCGATGCCGCCCGCGCCGTAGACCACCTCTTCGACCTCGGTCGGGCTCACCCGGTAGCCCGAGGTCTTGATCATCTCGTCCTTGCGGCTGATGAAGTACAGGAACCCCTCCTCGTCGCGCCGCACCTGGTCGCCCGACCATACCGCCAGCTCGGGGTTGGGGATCTCGCGCGGCTGGCCGGGGGCGGGCTTGAAGCGGATCGCGGTCTTCTCCGGGTCGCCCCAGTAGCCGAGCGAGACCAGGGCGCCGCGGTGCACCAGTTCGCCGGGCTCGCCGGGTTCGCACTCGCTGCCGTCTTCGCGCACCACCAGGATCTCGGCGTTGGGGATGGCCTTGCCCATGGAGTCGGGGCGCACCTCGACCTGCTCGGGTGGCAGGTAGGTGGAGCGGAAGGCCTCGGTCAGGCCGTACATCAGAAACACCCGGGTCGTGGGCAGGGACTGGCGCAGCGCCGCGGTGGTGGGCAGCGGCATGGCGCCGCCGGAGTTGGTGATGTAGCGCAGCGACTCGACCGCCTCGACCGGCCATTCCAGGGTGGCGAGCTGGTTCCACAGCGGCGGCACCGCGGCCAGGCCGGTGATGCGGTACCTGGCGACGGCGCGGATCACGTCGCGCGGCAGCAGGTAGTCCATCAGCACCACACTCGCGCCGACGTGGAAGGCGGTGGTGCACTGGCTCAGGCCGTAGTCGAAGCTGAACGGCAGCACCGCCAGGAGGCGGTCGGCCGGCGTGTTCTCCAGGTACTCGGCGACGCTCAGCGCGCCCGCCACCATGTTGCGGTGCGACAGCACCACGCCCTTGGGCCGGCCGGTGCTGCCCGAGGTGTACAGGATCGACACCAGGTCGTTGTCGATGCGCCGTTGCGGCACGCCGGGCGCCACCTGGTGCAGCTGGGCCCAGCTCAGGGTCTGGTGCGCCATGGTCCCGGGCAGGCGGGAGGCGTCGTCTTCGAGCACCACGACATGGCGCAGGTCGGGGCAGTCGGCCAGGGCCTCGGCGAGCAGCTGGGCGCGGTCGACGCTGGTGATCAGCACCCGCACGTTGCAGTCGCGCAGGATGTAACCGACCTGGTCCGGCTTGAGGATCGGGTTGACGGGGACGAACACCGCGCCCGCCGCCGCCGTGCCGAACAGGCCGATCACGGTTTCGGGCAGCTTGGGCAGGTAGACGGCGACGCGCTCGCCGGCGCGTACGCCCAGCCCGGCCAGGCCGCGCGCGCAGGCCTCGACCCCTTGCCACAGCTCGGCATAGCTCAGCGTCTGGTCCTTGAAGCCCAGGGCCACGGCATCGGGGGTGCGCGCCGCGCTGGCGCGGATGAAGTCATGGAGCAGGACCGACATGGCTTTTGACTCCCTCGGGCGAAGGCCGGAGTATATCAAGCCGGCCGGCGCGCTCATGCGCCGGGAGGATTCCGGGCGCTCGCCAGCGCCTATCGGCCGGAGTGCCCGAATGCTGAAATTGCTGTTGCTGTGCTGCCTGACCCTGGCGACCTGGTCGGCCGCGGCCGACGCGCTGCCCGACACCATCGACCGGGTGCGCCCCGCGGTGGTCGGGGTCGGCACTTACCAGCCGACCCGCAGCCCCGCGGCGAACTTTCTTGCCACCGGCTTCGTGGCCGGCGACGGCCGCCACGTGGTCACCAATTTCCATGTCCTGCCCGAGGCGGTCGATTACGCCAACCTGGAACGCATCGCGGTGTTCAGCGGCCGGGGCCAGCAGGTGCAGGCGCGTACCGCCAAGCTGGTGGCCGAGGATCCGGCCCACGATCTCGCGGTGCTGCGGATCGAGGGCGAGCCGCTGCCGGCGTTGCGGCTGCGCCAGTCCGACCGGGTGCGCGAGGGCGAGCCGATCGCCCTGACCGGTTTTCCGATCGGCATGGTCCTGGGCCTCTACCCGGTGACCCACCGCGGCATCATCGCCGCCATCTCGCCGCGGGCCCCGCCGCAACTGAGCGCCCGGCAGCTCAGCTCGCGGCAGATCCGCGCCATGCGCGATCCCTACGACGTGCTGCAGCTGGACGCCACCGCCTATCCGGGCAATTCCGGCAGCCCGGTGTTCGATCCGGCCAGCGGCGAGGTGCTGGGCGTGGTCAACAGCGTGTTCGTGAAGGGCACCAAGGAATCGGCCCTGGCGAACCCGACCGGCATCAGTTACGCGATCCCGGTCAGGTTCGTGCGCCAGTTGTTGGCCGAGGCGCAAGCCAAGGGCGGCGCCGAGCCGCCCCGGCGCTAGCGCCCCGCGTCGAACGCCGCCCGCTCAGAGGTACACCAGGCCCAGGATCACGCCGCTCAGCACCAGCCGGTAGAGCACGAAGGGCCACATGCCGATGCGCTCGATGAAGCGCAGGAAATAGTGGATGCAGGCATAGGCGGCCAGCGCCGAGAACAACACGCCCTGGGCCAGCGCGTACCAGTCGACCGGGGCGGCGCTCTCGACCAGGTCCTTGGTCACCAGGCCCGCCGACATCAGGATGGTGGGAATCGCCAGCAGGAAGGAGAAGCGCGCGGCCGCGGCGCGGGTCAGCCCGAGCAGCAGGCCGGTCGTCATGGTGATGCCGGAGCGCGAGGTGCCGGGCACCAGGGCGAGGATCTGGGACGCGCCGATCAGCAGGGCATCGCGCAGCGTCAGGGTGG
>JBFZDU010000505.1:0-7401 GCA_041307205.1 Gammaproteobacteria bacterium
GCTGAGCTTCGACTCCGAGGTTACCGCCGCACCCCCGACCGAGCCCCGGTCGAGTGCCGCCCCCCAGGCCGACGATGCAGACACCCCGCCGGTCACGCCCACCACCACGCATTGAGCGGGCGGTTAGCCGGGTTGCGGGCGGGGTCGCCCGCGGCCCGATTCCCGCTGCCGAGCGTGGCGCTATGCGCCGACCCTGAAGATCAGAGCGGAGCGCGTCCTTCGGGGTTCGGTTGGAACACCGCCCAGCGGTTGCGTCCCGCGGCCTTGCACTGATAGAGCGCCTTGTCGGCCTGTGCGTAAAGCAGATCGAGTACGTCGCCGGGTGGCAGGCGCGCCATGCCCGGGTGCAGCGCGACGATGCCGAAGCTGGCGGTGAGCCGTCGCGGTCCACCGGGGATCACCTGCGGCAGCGCCGGCAGCCGCGCACGGATCCGCTCCACCAGTTGTACAGCCCCGCTGGGCTCGGTGTTCGACAGCAGCAGGATGAACTCCTCGCCGCCGAGCCGCGCGCACAGGTCGCCACCGCGCAGGGTGGTTTCCAGCGCCCCGGCCACCTGTTGCAGCAGCTTGTCGCCGGTGTCGTGTCCCCAGGTGTCGTTGACGCGCTTGAAGTGATCGATGTCCACGACCACCAGGGTCAAGGGCGAGCCGTCGCGCTGGGCATTGGCCACTTCACGGGGCGCCTCGCTAAAGAAATGCCGGCGGTTGTGCAGCCCGGTCAATTCATCCACTGTCGACAGATGTTCGAAGCGCTGGCGCAGCCGGTCCGCCTCCTGCAGCGCGAGCTCCAGGGCATCGGTGCGCGCCGCCACCCGCTGATCGAGGTTGCTGCGCAGGCGGTGCCAGGCCAGCAACTGCGCGAGCGCTGCGGCGAACAGCGACAAGGCATGCTCATGCCAGGCGTCGAAAAAGCCGGTCTCTGGGTGGGAGGCGTTCAGCACCCCGAACACCTGGCCCTGGTCCCGCAGCGGCACGGCCAGCAACGAACCGATCGGCTGGCCTGCCCCGGGATCCTCGAACGTCTTGAAACGCCAGTCGTCCAGGCATTGCGCGACACGCTGCAGCCGCCCGGTGCTGCACGCCAGGCCCATCACCCCCTCGCCGACCCGGAACCGGTGGGCACTGTCCGGGTCGGCCCGCTGCACCAGGGGACGGCCGAGGATCTCCGAGACCGCCTCGTCGAAACCGGTACCCGCCAGGCAGCGCAGTTCGTTCCCATCACGCAGGAACACCGAGCAGTAGTCGAGGTGCTGATGTACCACCAACTGCGACAAGGCGGCCTGCGCCAGGTGCGCCTCCGACGTCAGCGTGTCCTGCAGCGCGAGCAGGCCGCGCAGCGCCGACAGCATGTCGACCAGGCTGACAAAGCGGGCCCGCAGTTCCGCAGCAGACAGCTGCTGCGCGGCGTCGATCTGCCGGATGTCCAGGCGCGGCATCATCCGAGCGTGGCCGCCATCGCGCGCAGTTCGTCCATGCGTCGAGCCACCTCGGCGACGGCCGCCGCGCTGGCCGTCGCGGGCACGCCGGGGATGTCCAGCGGCGCGGCCGGGCCGTTGCAGACCTCTGCCCAGCGCCGCGCCGCCCGGACCACGCGCACGACCGCGACATGGGGCCCGTCATAAAGCTCGTTGGCGAGATGCCCCAGGGTGTGCACGACCACCTCCGGCAGATGCCAGCGCAGCGCCAACCACGCCCCCGCCTCCCAGCGGTCCAACCCGAGCAAACGCCGCTCCAACGCCGCCACATCCTGGTCGACGCCCAGGGTACCGCTGGCGTACACCTGCGCCATTTCGCGCGGCCGCAGCTGCACCAGCACCAAGGCGCCGAAGTCGTGCAGCAGGCCACACAGGTACAGTGCGTCGGGCGCGAGCGACCCGCCGCCTTGGCCGCAATGCCGGCCTACGGCCGCCGCCAGCTGAGCGGTGGCCAGCGCACCCATCCAGTACTCGGACAGCCTGAAGGAAAGGCAGGCGCGGGTATCAAAGCTGCCGGCCAGGGCCATGCTCAGCGCCAGGCTGCGGACCATGTTCAGCCCGAGCACGCGGATGATGGCCTGTTCGACGTCCAATACCGGGCGCACCTGGCCGAAAAAGGCGGCATTGGCAAGCCCCAGGACGCGCGCCGTCAACGGCGGGTCCGCCTCGATGATGCCGGCCAGCGCGGTGATCTCCAGTTCCGGATCGGCGGCCACGGCCAACAGCCGCGTGGCGGTGGGCGATAGCGGCGGCAGATAATCCAGTTTGAGGACGCTGTCGCGCAGCCCCGGGTAGTTCTGTTCAGGCAAGACCATGAAGTCCGCTTCCGTACCTCGATACGCACCGCTCAGGTCTGGCGCCAGCGGCAAGCTTGCACTGCTAGCGGCCAAGGTCTGGGAATTTGAAGCCGCTGGCTGGGCACCCGCACGGCGCCGGCCGCTTGCCTTGGTGCGGTGAAGAAATTACTCTTGGTGTCATACAGACACTAAGTGGACGCGATGCCCAGCAGCCCGGCCTACCGCTACCCGCACCCGGCGGTGTCCACCGACGTGGTGGTGTTCACCATCCGCGACCAGCGCCTGCAGTTGCTGTTGGTAAGGCGCGCCAACCCGCCTTACGCGGGCATTTGGGCACTGCCCGGCGGCTTTCTCGACATCGCCGAGGATCTCGAGGCCTGCGCCCTGCGCGAACTGGCGGAGGAGACCGGCTTGCGGGGGGTCTACCTCGAACAGCTGTATACCTTCGGCGAACCCGGGCGCGACCCACGCGAACGGGTCATCAGCGTCGCCTACTATGCCCTGGTGCCCTCGGACCGGCTGCACCCGCGCGCCGCCAGCGACGCCGCGGCGGTCGCCTGGTTTGGCTTCGACGCGCTGCCCGAACTGGCGTTCGACCACGCCCGGATCATTGCCGTGGCGCACCAGCGGCTGGTGGCCAAGCTCGACTACTCGACCATCGCCTTCCAGTTCATGCCCGAGACCTTCACCCTGAGCCAGTTGCAGCGGGTCTACGAGATCCTGCTGCAGGAGCCGCTGGACAAGCGCAACTTCCGGAAACGCATCCTCGCCCTGGACCAGGTCGAGGAGACCGGCCGTCTGCAGCGCAACGGCAACCACCGCCCGGCCCGCGAATACCGCCTCAAGGACCGCGCCCGGGTCGACATCATCAAGTGAGCCGCGCCATGGAACCGATAGTTACTGCCAAAGACGTCCGCGAACTGACCGTCAAGGTGCCGCCGCATCCGACCTGGCCGGCACTCACGCCGGACGAAAAAGACGCCTTGCGCGCGCGCATCCGGCGCCTGCTCGCGGCGCAGAACGCCGTCCTGGTGGCCCATTACTACGTGGACGGCGACCTGCAGGCCCTGGCCGAGGAGACCGGCGGTTACGTCGCCGACTCGCTGGAAATGGCGCGCTACGGCACCACCACCACTGCCACCACCCTAGTCGTGTGCGGGGTGCGCTTCATGGGCGAAACGGCCAAGATCCTGAACCCGGAAAAGCGCGTGCTCATGCCCGACCTGGGCGCCACCTGCTCGCTCGACGAGGGCTGCCCGGCGGACGCCTTCGCCGCCTTCTGCGATGCCCATCCCGAGCATGTGCCGGTGGTCTATGCCAACACCTCCGCGGCCGTGAAGGCGCGCGCCGAGTGGGTGGTTACCTCCAGCATCGCCCTGCCCATCGTCAAGCACCTGCACGCGCAGGGCCGCAAGATCCTCTGGGCCCCGGACAAGCACCTCGGTCACTACGTGCAACGCATGACCGGTGCCGAGATGTTGTTGTGGCCGGGCGCCTGCGTGGTGCACGAGGAGTTCAAGTCCTTCGCCCTTTCCAGGTTGCGCCGTCTGCACCCTGACGCGGCCGTGCTGGTGCATCCCGAGTCGCCCGACGAAGTGGTGGATCAGGCCGACGTGGTCGGCTCGACCACCGCCCTGATCAAGGCGGTGCGCGATCTGCCCAACCAGGAGTTCATCGTCGCCACCGACGAGGGGATCTTCTGGAAGATGCAGCAGGTGGCACCACACAAGAAGTTGATCGCCGCGCCCACCGCCGGCGAAGGCGCGACCTGCGAATCCTGCGCCCACTGCCCCTGGATGGCGATGAACGCACTGCAGAATCTCGAACAGGTGCTGCACCGCGGCGACCAGGAGATCCAGGTCGACCCGGCCATCCGCGACCAGGCCGTGCACTCGATTCAGCGGATGCTCGACTTCGCCAAGGCGCAGGGTATCGGCGGCGGGCTGGCGCGGGCTTGAGCGGGCGCCGGCACGCGGCAGCGCGATGCTCGATCACCTGACTCTCAAGACCCTGCACCTCGGTTTCGTCACCCTGTCCGCGGCCGGCTTTGTGGTCCGCGGGGCGCTGATGTTGGCCGGCTCGCGGCTGTTATGGCAAGCCTGGGTGCGCACCCTGCCGCATCTGGTCGATACCCTGCTGCTGGCGAGCGGCCTCTGGATGGCCGTCAATCTGCACCTGTATGCGGCGCCGCCGGCCTGGCTGGTCGCCAAGCTGCTGGCGCTGGTGCTGTACGTGGTCCTCGGCACGATCGCGCTGCGCCGTGGACGCACCCGGCGCCTCCGCCTCTTGGCGTTGCTCGGGGCGCTGGCGACCTTCGGCTATATGGTGGCGGCGGCATTGCAGCGTTCGCCCCTGCCGTTCCTGGCCTGAATGGCCGCCGACCGCGCAGCGGCGCTGGCCCGAGTTGCGCTGGCGATCAAAAAAAAAGCACCCGCCGAAGCGGGCGCAACCCGAGGAGGATTAGGGAGTCGGTCCGTGCGGCATGCCCGCCGCGGGTCCCGCTGCACGGTCGGCCGTGGCGCGCCGACGGCGCTGGCTGGGGCGCTTGGCAGTCGTCCACGCGCAGGACCTGGCACCAGAACAACGGCGGCGCGTCACCAACCGGTCTTGATCTTAACTGCAGCAAACGCCGTGCCAGACCGGGAATAAGCGCTAATACGCTGATTTAAAATGAATTCTAAAAGACGTCGGAGCGGCCGCGGCCGGCCGGGGCTCTGCTGCACCGCACCATCGGGGTGCGGCTGCACAGGCGCAGGGCGTGCGCGAGTGGCGAAAAAGGCGGGGGTGCGGGGTTAGTCGTGGCGGCGCGAGCTGTCGTCGCTCCCGTGATGTTCGCGGCGCAATTCGAATCCGAAGCCGTCATCCGATCCGCGCCCACGCCCGCGGCCCGAGCCATCGCCGCTGCGGAACTCGGCCTCGAACTGATCGCCGCCGCGGCCGCGATCGTCGCCGCGGAATTCGGAACCGCCCCCCGATCCGCTACCGTGACTGCCGGAGTGCCCGCTGCCACCACCCTTGGCCAGGGCGAGCGGCGCGGCGGCCAGCAGCAACCCGAGCAGTGCGGTTCCGACGCCTAGGACGGCAGGGTGCTTGTTCATGCGGCTCTCCTGACTTTTAATGGCGGGCCAATGGTCGGCCGGTCCTGCGGATCGCCCCATGTTACGCTCACTGGCGCCGCGGATGCACGGGGCGTAAAACTTTCCGCCTTGCCCAGGGACTAAAGAAACGCGATGACACGCCACGCCCCCCTATTTGGCTGCCTTTGCCTCGGTCTGCTGCTGGGTCCGGTCGCGCGCGCCGAACCGGTCGATTTCAGCCTGCCGGACGTCGACGGCCGCGAGGTCAGGCTCTCCGACTATCGCGGTCAGTGGGTGGTGGTGAATTTCTGGGCCACCTGGTGCGGCCCTTGCGTGCGCGAGTTGCCCGAACTGATCGCCTTCCAGGCGGCCAACCCCCAGCACCGGGTGCTGGGCATCAATTTCGAGCAGATCAGCGCCGCCGAGGCCAAGGCCTTTGCCGCCACCTACCGGGTCAACTACCCGGTGCTCAAGGTCGACGACCAGCCGGTCACCCCGTTCGAACCCCTGCAGGGACTGCCCACCACCGCCATCGTCACGCCGGCCGGGGAACTGGCGGTGAATCACGCCGGCCCGGTCACCCGGGAAATGCTCGAAGACTTCATCGCCCGCGCCTCGACCCCCAGCCCGGCGCCCTGAAGCGGCGCGATCCGGTCCCCCGGATCGATTGCAACACGAGATTCCCAACCGCGCCGGCCGCCGCCCGGCGGGCAAATCCCGCCCCTGCGGCAAGTGTCTGAAATGCCGGAAAGAAGCCGCGGTTCAGCGGACTTTTTCCACAGCTAACGCACAATTTACCCAGACTTTCCACTCAGGGTTGTTATCGAGTTATCCACAACATCTTGTGGTTGACAGTCCTCGATATGCGTATATATTGGGCCTTTACCGGCCCGACCCAACAACGCCCACCGGCGTTGCAGCCCGCGCCCGGCGGGCGGGCCCGGAATCGCATAATCCAAGATATCCAGGAGGATTTGATGGCCACCACCGAGACCCCGCGCGCCCCGCTCGTCGAGCCCATTGAGCTGCTGCCCGCCACCCCGGCCCGCACCGCCCCGACCGCCGAGATCTCGGCCACGGCGCCGGGCGAGCTGCGGGTGATCCGGCGCAACGGCAAAGTCACCGGCTTCGATGCCAACAAGATCGCGGTGGCCATGACCAAGGCCTTCCTGGCGGTCGAGGGTGGCAATGCCGCCGCCTCGCGTCGTATCCACGAGCTGGTGGAAGAACAGACCGCCCTGGTGGTGGACGCCCTCACCCGCCGCAACCCCACCGGCGGCACGGTGCACATCGAGGACATCCAGGACCAGGTCGAGCTGGCGCTGATGCGCTCGGGCGAGCACAAGGTGGCCCGCGCCTACGTGCTGTACCGCGAGGAGCAGACCCGCCGCCGCGCCGAGGAGGCCGCCAAAGCCCAGCCGGACAGCACGGCGGAACACCGGCTCAACGTCACCCGCGCCGACGGCAGCACCGCGCCGCTGGACATCGCGCGCCTGCGTGCCCTGGTGACCGAGGCCTGCAGCGGCCTCGACCAGACCGATCCCGAGAAGATCCTCACCGACACCTGCCGCAACCTGTTCGACGGGGTCAAGGAAGGCGACGTCGCCCAGGCCCTGGTGATGAGCGCCCGCACCCTGATCGAGAAGGAGCCGAACTACTCCCAGGCCGCCGCCCGGCTGCTGCTCGACATCATGCGCCGCGAGGCCCTGGGCTTTCTCGGCCTGGACGCCAACGTCCAGACCCAGAGCGAGATGGGGGTCCGCTACCCCGAGTATTTCGCGGCCTACATCAAGCGCGCCGCCCAACTGGAGCTGCTCGACACCCGCCTGGAAAAGTACGATCTCGGATGCCTGGGCGCCGCGCTCAAGCCGGAGCGCGACCTGCAGTTCACCTACCTGGGCCTGCAGACCCTGTACGACCGCTATTTCATCCACGACGGCGACAAGACCCGATTCGAACTGCCGCAGGCGTTTTTCATGCGCGTCGCTATGGGCCTGGCGATCAACGAGATCGACCGCGAGGCACACGCCATCGCCTTCTACGAGCTGCTCT
>JBFZDU010000506.1:0-4055 GCA_041307205.1 Gammaproteobacteria bacterium
CACGCGGCACCCCGCCGCCTAGGCCAGCTGAATGGCGACATGGCCCACACCCCCCGCGCCGGCATGGATCAGAACGGTTTCGCCGGCAGTCATTCGGGCGCGGTCGTAAAGGGCTTCCCAGGCGGTGATCAGCACCAGCGGCGCGGCGGCGGCGTGGTTGAAGTCCAGGCTTGTCGGCTTGCGCGACGCGAAGCGCTCGTCCACCACGGCGTACTCGGCGTAGTTGCCGGAATGGCCGCCGATGCCGCCGTTGCAGAAGTAGACGGCGTCGCCCGGCTTGAAGCGACTCGCGCCTGCGCCGACTGCCTCGACCACGCCCGCGCCGTCGCAGCCCAGGATGGCGGGCATGCGCTCGGGGAAGTAGGTGCCTTTGGCGCGCAGCTTGGTGTCAATGGGATTGACCCCGGCCGCCTTGAGGCGCACCAGCAGGTCGGTGTCATGAGCGATCTGCGGGGTCGGCACGTCGCCGAGGCTGAGAACCTGCGGCGCGCCAGGGGCGTGCATCAGAATCGCTTTCATGCTTCGTTCCTCCCCGGTTTTCGGACGATTGGCTCAAGGATAGCGGCGTATCGTTGCTTGTCCAGTGGAGCGGGCCGTCAACAAACGCTTGTCTAAGCTGTCCGGAACCCCGGGTTGGTTCACCCGTTTGTGCTGAGCTTTCCGCCCGGTCACAACACGATCTGGGCACCCAGCTCCACCACCCGGTTGGGCGGCAGCCCAAAGTAGTCTGCCACCGTTCCCGCATTGCGCGACATGGCGATGAAGAGCTTCTCCCGCCACCAGGCCATGTCCGATTTCTTCTTGGGGATCATGGTTTCGCGGCCGAGGAAGAAGGTCGTGTTTTCCAGATCGCACGGCATGCCAACGTCCATGCAGCGATGCAGGGCACCCGTCAGGTCGGGCCGGTCCATGAAGCCGAAGAACACCTCCACCCGGTGATAGCGCTCGCCCAGGTGAGCCACTCTCACGCGCTGCTCATCCGGCACGAAGGGTTCGTCGGTGAAGTTCACGTTCAGGATCACCACCCGCTCATGCAGGCTCTTGTAATGCTTGAGACTGTGCAGCAGGGAATGCGGCACCTGATCCGGATGCGGGGTCAGGAACACGGCCGTGCCCGGGACGGTGGGAACCTCGGCGCCGCTCATGCTCTGCACAAACGCGTCGAGCGGCATGGCATCGCGGTCGCGGCGGGCCTTGAGCAGGGCGCGCCCCTGTTTCCAGGTGGTCATCAGGAGGAACAGGCCGCCGGCAAAGACGAGTGGAAACCAGCCGCCATCGGCGATCTTGGTCAGGTTGGCGCCGAAGAAGCTCAGGTCCACGGCCAGGAACGCGCCCAGGATCAGCAGGCCGCGCAAGCGACTCCAGCCCCAGACCCGGCGCGCCACCACATAGACCAGCAGGGTGGTGATGATCATGGTGCCGGATACGGAAATACCATAGGCCGCGGCGAGTCTCGACGACGAGCCGAAAGCCAGCACCAGCGCCACGACCGCCAGGAACAGTGCCCAGTTCACGGCCGGCAGATAGATCTGTCCGCGGACTTCGCTCGACGTGTGCTGCACATGCATGCGCGGCGTGTAGCCGAGCTGGATGGCCTGATGCGTGATCGAAAAGACGCCGGAAATCACCGCCTGCGACGCGATGACCGTGGCCGCGCCCGCCAGGATCACCATGGGATACAGCGCCCAGTCCGGCACCATGTGATAGAAGGGGTGGGCGATGGCCTCAGGCTCGACGAGCAGTAGCGCGCCCTGACCGAAGTAGTTAAGCGTCAGCGCCGGCAGCACCAGGCCCAGCCAGGCAAGCCGCACGGGCTTGGTGCCGAAGTGGCCCATGTCGGCGTAGAGCGTCTCGGCACCGGTCACCGCCAGGAACACCGCGCCCAGCGAGAGGAAGGCCACGCTCGGCTCAGCCAGAAAAAAGCCCAGCGCATGATGCGGCGACAGCGCCGCCAGCACCCCCGGGCTGTGCCAGATATTGGCAATGCCGAGTATCGCCAGCACCACGAACCAGAGCGTGGTGATGGGGCCGAACAGGCCGCCCACGCGGCCGGTGCCGTGGCGCTGCACCCAGAACAGGCCGAACAGGACGCCCAGGGTAAGCGGGATCACCCAGGGCTTGAAGGCGGGCGTCGCCACCTCCAGACCTTCGATGGCGGACAGCACCGAGATGGCCGGCGTGATGATGCCGTCGCCGTAGAACAGCGCCGCGCCGAACAGCCCCAGCAGCACCAGCACGCGCGCCTGTTTGGCATTGTGCGTGTTGCGCTGCACCAGCGCGATCAGGGCCATGATCCCGCCTTCGCCCTTGTTGTTGGCGCGCATGATGAAGGCGGCATATTTCACCGACACCACCAGCACCAGCGTCCAGAAGATCAGGGAAAGGATCCCGAGGATGTTGTCCGGCGTGATGGGCACCGGATGATGGGTCCCGCCAAAGACTTCCTTGATGGCATACAGCGGGCTGGTGCCGATGTCGCCGTACACCACGCCCAGGGCAGCCAGGGTCAGGACAGGCAGGCGTGTGTTGTCGGGAGCTGAAGTCATGGCGCGATCCGGGTAAGCAGGAGTGGCCATGCTGGCATGGCTCGTATAAAAACGGTGTAAACACGGGCTGGGTGTTGCGTACCACCGTGGTGTTGGGTGCTGGCCCGCTCAGATTTCCATGCGGTAGCCGACGCCGGTTTCGGTCAGCAAATGCTGCGGCCGGGCGGGGTCGGCCTCCAGCTTGTGGCGCAGCCGGCCCACGTACACCCGCAGGGTGTGGCCGCTTTCGCCGTAGCCGGGGCCCCATACCTCGCGCAGGATCTGGCGGTGGGTGAGGACCCGGCCGGCGTGGGCGATCAGAAAAGTCAGCAGGCGGTATTCGATCGGCGTCAGGTGCACCGGATCGCCCGCCCGGCGGACCGAGCGCCGGTCGAGATCGACCACCACGTCGCCGAAGCGGAATTCGAGGGCTTCCGCCGCGCCCTCGCCAGCCCGGCGCCGCAACTGGGCGCGCACCCGGGCCAGCAGCTCCGCCATGCCGAACGGCTTGACCAGGTAATCGTCGGCGCCGGCATCGAGCGCGGCCACCTTGTCCGGCTCCTGCCCGCGTGCGGACAGGATGATGACCGGTGCCTTCGAGCGTGCCCGGAACGGTCGGATGAAGTCGAGGCCGTCGCCGTCCGGCAGGCCCAGGTCGAGCAGGACCAGATCGGGACCGAGGCGCGAACCCGCCACGCCGACGTCGAGCCGGCCGGCTTCCTGCACCGTACAGCCTTCGCTTTCCAGCGCCAGCCGCAGGAAGCGGCGGATTTGCGGATCGTCCTCGACGATGAGCACCCGGGTCATGCGGCCTCCGGTTCCTCGCCAACGACTGGTGGCGTACCCAGGGGCAGGGTGAAGCTAACGCGGGCGCCGCCCTCCGGTCCATTCTCCAGCCACAGTTTCCCGCCGTGCGCGGTCACGATGGCCTGGCAGATGGATAGACCCAGGCCATGCGATGCAGGCGCGTCGAAACCCGGTTCGGACGGAAATCCCGGACCGCCGTCCCGCACAGTCACCTCGGCCACGTCACCGCGTACGCGCGCCTCCACGAAAACAGGGGTGCCCGGCGGGGTATGTTTGGCGGCATTGTCCAGCAGGTTGCCCAGCACGCGTTCCAGCAGCACGGCGTCGAATTCCAGCAGCGGCAGACCGGGGTCGAGGTCGACCGATACCGGATGCGCGTCGAGCACCGGCCCAAGCCGCTGGATGGCGGCGCCCACGATTTCCTCCAGCGGCTGCCATTCCAGATTGAGCGGTTGCCTGCCCTGCGTCAGCCGCGCCAGCTCCAGCAGGTTGTTGACCATCTCGGCCAGCGACTGGGCCTGGTCGCGCAGGGCGCGCGCCGTCTCGTCATGCGGCGGCGGCAGTTTGGGGCTGGCCAGGACCAGCGTGTCGGCCAGACCCACCAGCGCGGCAAGCGGCGTGCGCAGATCGTGCGACAGGCTGGCGAGGATCGAATGGCGCAACCGCTCCGCCTCGGCCTGCATCCGCGTTTCCTGGACCATCTCCACATAGTGCAGCCGTTCG
>JBFZDU010000507.1:0-13692 GCA_041307205.1 Gammaproteobacteria bacterium
TGGACATCGCACTGCGCAGCGCCCGCATCTACGACAGCCAGGTCCAGCCCACCCAGGCCAAGCTCGCACAGCTGGCACCGGCCGCGCCGGTAGCGATCCGCGGTCGGGTGGTCGGCCCCCTGGCCGACCCACTGCGGCTACTGGCGCAAAGCCCGCTGCAGCAGCGATTCGGTGCCCTGGTCGCGGGGCTGCGGGGCAGTGGAACGGCCCAGCTCGATCTGGACTTCGCCGTACCCCTGCGCCAGCCGGGCGAGTACCGCCTGGACGGCACCCTGCAATTCCAGGGTGCCGGGCTGGAGCTGGTGAACTGGCAACTGCCGCTGAGCGACATCCAGGGCACCCTCGACTTCGATCTGAAGGCCCTTCGCGCCCAGGGGATACGCGCCCGCGGTCTCGACAGCGACCTGAACGTGGCGGTCACCCCGGCCAACGGCGCCACCCGGATCACCGCCCAGGGCACCCTGGGCCTGCCGGCGATCCAGACGCACCTGCCCAAGGTGCCCCTGCAGCGCGCCTCGGGCAGCAGCCGGTTCGACATCGCGGTGGAAATCCCCGGGGCGAGCGCTGCACCCGGCACCCCGACCTGGTTGGAGGTGACGTCCGAGCTGCGCGGCATCGCGCTGGATTTGCCCGCACCGCTGGGCAAGGACGCCGCGACAGCACGCCGACTGCAGGTGCGTGTACCCTTCGGTGGCAGCGGTGCCGCGCTGCGCGTGAATTATCAGGGACTGTTCGACGCGGCACTGAACCCCGACCTCAGTCGCGGCGAACTGCGCCTGGGCGGGAGCGCCGCGCAACTACCGGAAACGCCGCTACTGCGCCTGCGCGGCGGGCTCAAAGCGCTGAACCTCACCGAGTGGCTGCCGCTGATGGGCGAATTGAACCTGGGCGCCGAAACCACACCACCGCCGCTGGACGCCGACCTGAGCTTCGGCCAGCTGCAACTCGGACCCCTGCAGTTGGACGACCTGAACCTGACCTGGCAGCAGAACCCCACGGGCTGGCAGGGCCAGATCCAGGCGCAGCAGCTGGCCGGCAGTTTCGCGGTGCCGGCGAACCTGGACGCGGCACCGGTGCGGCTGGCCCTGCAACACCTGACCGTGGCGACGGGCGCCCAGGCTGCGCGCAAACCCAGCCCCCCCGGCGATCCGAACCGCCTGGATCCACGGGGCCTGCCGGCCGTGGTGCTCGACTGCGAGAAGCTGGTGGTCAACAATGCCGCGCTGGGTAAATTGCAGCTACAGACCGAGCGCAGCGAGCACGGCCAGAAAATAACCGAACTGAGGCTCCAGGGCGATGCCGCGCAACTCGCGGCCAGCGGGACCTGGGAGTTCGCCCCGACCGGGCCACGCACGCAACTCGCCGGCCGCGTCACGGCTGCCGAGTTGGGAACCTTGCTGCGCGAACTCGGTTTCACGTCACAACTGCGCGATGCTGCCGCGGCAGTGGACTTCGACCTGAGCTGGCCCGGCGATCCGGCCCTGCTGGCCGATTGGCGACTCGATGGCACGCTCGATCTGGCGCTGCAACAGGGTCGCCTGATCGAGATCGACCCCGGCGTCGGACGGGTGGTCGGCCTGCTCAACTTCAATGCCCTGCAGCGCCGGCTGCGGCTCGATTTCAGCGACTTTTACAAGCAGGGACTCAGCTTCGACAGCATTCAGGGCCGGTTCACCCTGAACGCCGGCGATGCCCGTACCGACGACCTCACCATCGCTGGGCCGACCGGGAAAATCGAGGTCGCGGGCCGCACCGGCCTGGTCACACAGGACCTGGACCAATTAGTGAGCGTGACCCCCAGCCTGGATGCCACCTTGCCGGTGGCGGGAACGATCGCGGGCGGTCCGGTTGCGGGGCTGGCGGTGCTGGTGGCCCAGCAGGTAATGAGTGACCAGGTGGATCGCATCAACCTCATCAAGTACAGCGTGAAGGGTCCCTGGGCAAATCCCGAAATCACCCAGCTGGAAGGCGGCGGTTCGCTATCCAGACTGTTGCGCCCCTTCTCGGGCAAGCGGACCGACCCGGCCGCCGCCCCCGCCCCGGCCCCGGCCAAGCCAAAGAACCGGACCGGGACGGCTGCCACCGTGCCCGCGGCACCACCGTCGGTACCGCCTGCCCCACCCGAACCGGCAGCGCCCGCGCCCGCGCCCGTACCCGAACCCCTGCCGGCACCTGTCGTCGCGCCCGCGATCCCGGAGGCCGCCCCGCTGCCAGTCGCCCCGCCAGCGCCCAAAAAGGGCGCGCTCCGCCGGTTCTTCGAACGCCTCAAGCCGGAAGGGACCGGCATGGAAGTCCTGGAATCCGCCCAATGACCCACCGGGGCAGGATCCCGCCGTATGCTATCCTGCCGGGGCAAAAAGCCGCGCAATACAGCACCCACAGCACATGACCGACCCGGTATTTCAGGCCGCCGCCATCCAGTTGGCTTCCGGTTCCAACCTGCACGCCAACCTGCTGGAAACGGAAAAGCTGGTGGAACAGGCTGTCCGCCAGGGGGCCCGCCTGGTCGTGCTGCCAGAAAATTTCGCCTTCATGGGCAACACCTGCCATGAGTTGGGCCAGATCCGGGAGGCCGACGGCAAGGGTCCGCTGCAGAATTTTCTGGCGCAACTGGCCGCCCGGCTGGGTATCTGGCTGGTGGGCGGCACCGTGCCGCTGTTGGCGGACCAACCGGACAAGGCCAGGGCTGCCTGCCTGGTGTACGACGACCGCGGCCAGCGCGTGGCGCGCTACGACAAGATTCACCTGTTCGACGTGCAGCTGGCCGAAAACGGCGAGCGTTACGAAGAGTCGGCCAGTTTCGAAGCAGGCCAGACCGCGGTGACCCTGGACACCCCGTTCGGACGGTTGGGCTTGGCCGTGTGCTACGACCTGCGCTTCCCGGAGCTGTTTCGCAGCCTGGTGGATCAGCAGGCGGAGATCCTGGCGCTGCCAGCCGCTTTCACCGCCGTGACCGGCCGGGCCCACTGGGAGACCCTGGTGCGGGCCCGGGCCATAGAAAACCTGATGTACGTGATCGCGGCGGCCCAGGGCGGCTACCATGTCAACGGTCGCGAGACCCACGGCCATAGCATGATCGTCGACCCTTGGGGCCGGGTGCTGGCGGAACGCGAGCGCGGCGCCGCTGCGGTAGTGGCGGAGATTTCCTTGGACAAACTGCGCACCACCCGCCGCCAATTCCCCTGCCTGGAACATCGTCGATTGTGGTGTGGTTGACGCCCGCCGTCCCCGGCCCCATCTTGGGCTCTACCGGCATACCCGCCCACGACCCGTGACCCGCGCATGACTTCAGCCCTCCAGATCGCCCGCCAGACCCTGCTTGACACCCCCGGCCTAGACGAACACGACCTGGAACGGGTCATGGACCGGCTGCTGGCCGCCCAGGTGGATGCGGCCGACGTGTACTTCCAGCGCAGCCGCCTCGAATCCTGGGTGCTGGACGACGGCATCATCAAGGAAGGCAGCCACAGCATCGAGCAAGGCGCCGGGCTGCGGGCCGTCTCCGGGGAGAAGACCGGATTTGCTTACACCGACGACCTGCGCCTGTCCGACCTGCTGGAGGCGGCCGGCGCTGCCCGCGCCATCGCCCGGGCCGGCCAGACTGGCCGGATCCAGGTGCAGGGACGCAACGGCGGCGGTGCCCTGTACCCGGCGATCGACCCGCTGGATACCCTGAACGAAGCCGACAAGATTGACCTGCTGCGGCACGTCGATGCCGCCGCACGGGCCCTCGACCCGCGGGTGCAGCAGGTGGTCTGCAGCCTGGTCGCCGCGCACGACGTCGTACTGGTGGCGGCGAGCGACGGCAGCCTGGTGGGAGACGTGCGCCCACTGGTCCGCCTCAACGTACAGGTGATAGTCGCCGCCGACGGCCGCCGTGAACAGGGCAGCGCCGGCGGCGGCGCACGCGCGCCGCTGGGTTATTTCCTGGAACAGGACCGCGGCCTCGACCTGGCCCGCGAAGCGGTACGCCAGGCCCTGGTCAACCTCGACGCGGTCGACGCGCCCGCCGGCACCCTGCCGGTAGTGCTCGGCCCCGGCTGGCCCGGCGTGCTGCTGCACGAGGCAATCGGCCACGGGCTGGAGGGCGATTTCAACCGCAAGGGCACCTCGGCCTTTGCCGGGCGGCTCGGCGAGCGGGTTGCCTCGCCGCTGTGCACTGTGGTCGATGACGGCACCCTGCCAGGCCGGCGCGGCTCGCTCAGCGTCGACGACGAGGGCACGCCCGGTCAGTACACGGTGCTGATCGAAAACGGCATCCTCAAGGGCTATATGCAGGATCGGCTCAACGCCCGACTGATGGGCATGACGCCCACCGGCAACGGCCGGCGTGAGTCCTATGCGCACCTCCCGATGCCGCGCATGACCAATACCTACATGCTCGCGGGTAGGCACGAGCCGGGCGAAATCATCGCCTCGGTGGAGCGCGGCCTGTACGCGGTCAACTTCGGCGGCGGCCAGGTGGATATCACCTCGGGCAAGTTCGTGTTCACCGCCAGCGAGGCCTACCTGATCGAAAACGGCCGCGTCACCCGGCCGGTCAAGGGCGCCACCCTGATCGGCAACGGCCCCGATGTATTGACCCGCGTCAGCATGGTCGGCAATGACCTGCAGCTGGACGCGGGTGTCGGCACCTGCGGCAAGGAAGGCCAGAGCGTGCCCGTAGGCGTCGGCCAACCCACGCTCAAGGTGGACCAGCTGACCGTGGGCGGGACCTCGGCCTGAGCGCTACCGGGAGCGCCGCCGTTGACCGGCGCGCGCCTCACCCCAAATTTCTGGATTCTTTAACCCATGTCGCTATCATCAGAGCCCAATTCCAAGCTGGCACAGTTGCAGCAGATCGTTCACGAGCTGCTCGCCGAGGCCCGGCACCAAGGGGCATCGGCCGCCGAGGCCGCGGTCTCCGACGACGCCGGGCTGGCCGTAACGGTACGCCTGGGCGAGGTGGAGACCGTGGAACGCACCGCCGACCACAGTTTGGGGGTGACCGTGTATTTCGGTCAGCGCAAGGGCTCGGCCAGCACCACTGACCTCAGCCCCCAGGCCGTGCGCGAAACCGTGACTGCCGCTTGCCGCATTGCCCGCCATACCTCGGAAGATCCCTATTCCGGGCTGCCACCCGCCGAGCTGATGGCGCAGGACGTCCCCGACCTCGATCTCTATCACCCCTGGGGGATCGGCGTGGACCAAGCGATCGCGCTCAGCTGCGCCTGCGAAGACGCGGCCCGCGCCTACGATGCCCGGATCGAGAATTCCGAAGGCGCGACGCTGTCGACGCATGCCGGGCAGTTCGTCTACGGTAACAGCCACGGCTTTGTCGGTGGCTACCCGACCAGCCGCCACAGCCTCAGTTGCGCGGTGGTGGCGCGGGCTGGCGACAGCATGGAACGCGACTACTGGTACACCAACAGCCGCGCGCCCGAGGAATTGGAGGACGCCGCCGCAGTGGGTCGGCAAGCGGCCGCGCGCACCGTGGCACGGTTGGGCGCCCGGCGCCTGAGCACCCGCCGGGTGCCGGTGATCTTCAGTGCCGAACTCGCCCCCAGCCTGCTGCGCAGCCTGATCGCCGCAATCCGCGGGCCGGCGCTGTATCGCAAGGCCAGTTTCTTGCTGGATCAGCTCGGCCAACCGCTATTTCCCGACTGGGTGCGCATCCACGAGGATCCGCTGCGCCTGCGCGGACTGGCCAGCGCGCCATTCGACAACGAGGGCGTCGCCACCGGACCCCGCGATCTGGTGCGGGACGGCGTGCTGCAGGGCTATGTGTTGGACAGCTACGCGGCGCGCAAGCTCGACATGCAAACCACGGGCAACGCCGGCGGGGTGCGCAATCTGGCCATCGAGAGCGGCCCCGGGGACCCGCAAGACCTGCCCGCGCTGCTGCGCGAGATGGGAACCGGGCTGCTGGTGACCGAGATGATGGGACAGGGCGCGAATACCGTGACCGGCGACTACTCGCGCGGTGCGGCGGGTTTCTGGGTCGAAGGCGGCGAGATCCGCTACCCCGTGGAGGAAATCACGGTCGCGGGCAATCTGCGTGACATGTTCCGCGGCCTGGTGGCGGTAGGCAGCGACAACCGCATCCCAAGCAGCATGCGCACCGGCTCCTGGCTGGTGGAGACCATGACCGTCGCTGGAGACTGAGACACGCCCGACCGCGCTGCGGCATCAGCCACGCAGTTTCTTTTTCGCCGCGGTCTGGTTCTTGGGAGCGGCCTTTTTCGCCACCGCTTTCTTAGCCGCCGCCGGCTTGGACGCCGTGCGCTTCACCGCGGCCTTGGTCTTGGTCTTGGGGCCGGCCTTTTTCGCCACCGCTTTCTTGACCGCCGCCGGCTTGGCGACTGTGCGCTTCCCCGGGGCCGTTTTCTCGGGGGCCTGCTTGGGTGCAGTCTTGCTGGGGGTGGCTTTTTTCGGCGCGGCGTGCTTGGGAGCCGCCTTCTTGTTTGTAGCCTGTTGCGGCGCCGCCGGCTTGGCTGCCGCTCTGTTCGCCACTGTCTTTTTGGCCGCTGCCGGCTTCGCGGCAGGCTTCTTCGACACCGCTTTTTTGGTCGCGGCCGGCTTCACCGCCGTCTTTTTGCTGGCCGACCTGTGAGCAACAGCCGATCCGGTCCCGGCCCCAGCGGATTCTGCCGACTTCCCGGCCTTGGCCTTGGTCACCGACTGCGCTGCGGGCGATTCGGGCGCCACTTTTTTCCCTGGCCTGAGCGCTTTCTTCGCCTCTACCGGCATGCCGGTGTCCGACTGCGACCCGGCGGACGCCCGGTTCGTGCGCTTGCCCTGAGGTTTGGCGGTCGCCGGCGACGCCTGCTCCATGGCGTCGATGGATACGGCCGGTTCGCTCACCGGGGCGGTCTCGAGCAGCGTACGTGCCGTGCCGTCAATGATCTCGCGAATGGTACGCCAGACTGTATCTGCCCGCCCATCGCCACTCACCTTGCGCAGCTTGCCGTGCAGCCCGTAATACTGGGTGAGCGGACCCGTCAGGCCTTCGTAGATACGCAAACGGTTACTGATGGTTTCCTCATAGTCGCCGGGGCGCCGATTGACCCGTGCGCCACAGTTGTCGCACACCCCTTCCACCGTGGGCGGGTTGACGTAGAGGTTGTACTCGGCCCCGCAGTGTTCGCAGTGTATCCGGCCGACCAGCCGCTCCATGAGCTCGTCGGGGTCGACCGTGATGTACAGCACCAGGTCCAGGGGGCGTCCCAGGCAGTCGAGCATGCCTTCCAGCACGTCCGCCTGGGCGGCATTGCGCGGGAAGTCCACCAGGACGAAGCCAACGGCCAGATCGGGCTGCGCCAACCGCATCCGCAGCAGGGCCAACAGCAGCTCGTCGGACGCCCGGTTGGTGTCCACGGCGTCCCTGGCCAGGCGCCCGAGTTCCGACTCCTCGGCCGCCGCGCGCGTCAGCACGTTCTGCGCGGTCAACACCGGGACGGCGCAATGTTCGGCGATACGCTCGGCGAGAGTCGCCTTCCCCGAGCCCGGGGGACCGAGCAGCACGATCCGCATAACGGCTCCTTATGCAGGCATTCTTGTTGTACCGGGACGAGACCGCCCCGCTCCTCCACAAGCCACTGAGCTAAAAGGAAATTATTAATTTCCTATAGGGGTATGCGAGTTTTGCATTGGCCCCCCGCCAGCGCAGTTGATTAAGCTAATCGCACATTATTCCGGCTGTCAACGAAGTTTCTGATTTCGTAAGAATTTTAGGCTATCCTCCGGCCCCGTCAGGAGTGCGCCGGGGAGGGCCCAGCAAATGACGAACATCCCCGATTTCAACCAGTCCGAGGCGTGGATCGTCCGTACCACCCTCAAGGAGCGCTACGGCCAGGAGCCGGAGCTGCAGTTCGCCGACGCCGACATCCGCCTCAGCGCTTCGGATCGGGAGCTGACCACCTGCCCGGTGCTGCTATGGCAAGCCGAGGGTTGTAACTTCGTGCTGTTCAAAACCGGCGACCGCCGCTACCGCTGCCAGTTCTTCTTCAAGCCGTACAAGCAGTTCGGTACCGGCATGCGCGAGTACGACGACTTGAGCGAGTGCACCGTCGCGCTGCTCCAGGCGCAGGCCGACCACGTCGCCGAGGAGCGCGGCGATCTGGACAAAAAAAGACACTGAGCCCAGACAACAGACAACAAACCAACCTTTACAGAGAGGGATACCCATGACCGCGAAGAATGCCTTCTATGCCCAGTCGGGCGGCGTGACCGCCGTGATCAACGCCTCGGCCGCCGGCGTGATCGAGACCGCCCGCCAGCACCCCGACCAGATCGCCAATGTGTACGCTGGACGCAACGGCATCATCGGGGCCCTCACCGAAGACCTGATCGACACCTCCAAGGAATCCGCTGCCGCGATCGCGGCGCTCAAGCACACCCCGTCGGGCGGATTCGGCTCCTGCCGCTACAAGCTCAAGAGCCTCGAGGCCAACAAGCGTGAATACGAGCGCCTGATCGAGATCTTCAAGGCCCACAACATCGGCTACTTTTTCTACAACGGCGGCGGCGACTCGGCCGACACCTGCTACAAGGTGTCGCAGCTGTCCGAGAAGATGGGATACCCGGTGCAGGCCATCCACGTACCCAAGACCGTCGACAACGACCTGCCGATCACCGACAACTGCCCGGGCTTCGGCTCGGTGGCCAAGTACATCGCGGTCTCCACGCTGGAGGCCTCTTACGACGTACGCTCCATGGCCGCCACCTCCACCAAGATCTTCGTGATCGAGGTGATGGGCCGCCACGCCGGCTGGATCGCCGCTGCTGGCGGCCTGGTCGAGGACGATGGCATCCCGGTGGTGGTGCTGTTCCCCGAGGTCGAGTTCAACCAGGAAAAATTCCTGGCGAAGGTGAAGGGCAAAGTGGAACAACACGGCTATTGCACCATTGTCGTGTCCGAGGGCTGCCACTGGCCCGACGGCCGGTTCCTGGCCGAGCAGGGCACCCGCGACGCCTTCGGCCACGCCCAGCTCGGCGGTGCCGCGCCGGTGGTGGCGAACATGATCAAGGACGCCCACGGCTACAAGTTCCATTGGGCCGTGGCCGACTACCTGCAGCGCGCCGCCCGCCACTTGGCGTCCAAGTCCGACGTGGAGCAGGCCTATGCCCTGGGCCAGGCCGCCGTCGAGAAGGCGCTCGAGGGCAAGAACTCCATCATGCCCACGGTGGTGCGCGAATCCTCGAACCCCTATAAATGGAGCATTGGCGAGGCGCCGCTGTCCGAAGTCGCCAACGTTGAGAAGATGATGCCCATGGGATTCATCACCGACGACGGCTTCGGTATCACGCCGGCATGCAAGGAGTATCTCTACCCGCTGATCCAGGGCGAGGCCTACCCGCCCTACAAGCCCAACGGCATGCCGGACTACGTAACGCTCCAACTCGCCGGAGTCACCCGCAAGCTGCCTGCCTTCGAACTCTAACCCCACCGGGCGCGGCGCCCTCAGGCCGCCGCGCCCCACGGGCACCCCAGGGGCGGTTCCGCCCCCTTTTCTCGCCCACCCAGCGGCAGGGCAATGTAACCTTCAAGCGCAACCTGGCCGTGCCGCTATAGTCAGGCGCTAGGTGTCGGCCACACCCCGATTGAGACGGGCCGCCGGTCCGGCGTGTGCGGATGCTGTAAAGGCGTGACCCCATACGGGCGACCGCCTGCGATTGATCTTGCACGCCTGCCGCAGCTGCACCGCATTGCATTGCATTGCATCGCGCACGAGAGCTGCAGACAGGGCACCCGTTCAACGCAAACCCTGAGCCCTATTGGCCGAAACGATAATGCACACGCCAGGCCACATCATGGCAGTCGACGCCGACCCGGCAGTCCGCTTGCTGGCGCACGCCGCTTTCGGTGCGGCGGGCTATCGCGTCAGCATTGTCGCCGCAGCGGACGCGGCCCTGGAGCAAGCCACCCGCGACCGGCCAGACCTGCTGCTCCTCGACGCCACGCTGCCTGACCGCAATGGCTTGGCCATCTGCCAGACCTTGCGTGCCGCCCCCTGGGCGGCATACCTGCCCGTACTCGTAATGATCGGCCGCGATGACACTGCGGCCGCTCAACTCGCGTACCAGGCCGGTGCCACCGACTTCGTCGTCAAGCCGGTCGACTGGATGCTGTTGCGCGACCAGGTGCCGTTCCTGCTGCGGGCGGGCGCCGAGCAGCGGCGTTTGGCGGCCGTGGCGGAGCGCTACGTTCTGGCGGTGCGCGGCACTGGCGACGGGGTGTGGGACTGGGATCTGCGTACGGATCAGGTGTTCTACTCGCCACGCTGGCAGGAAATGCTGGGTTATAACGCCGATGACCTGGGCCAGGAACCTGCCGGCTGGCTGGACCGCATCCACCCGGACGATCTACCCCTAGTACGGGCGGAGATCGATGCGCACCTGCGTGGCGACGCCGACAATCTGTCCGCCGAATACCGCATGCGCGCCGCCAATGGCGAGTACCGCTGGATGCTGTGCCGTGGTTTGGCGACCCGTGACCAACAGGGCAAGGCCTATCGGCTGGCGGGCGCACAGACCGACATCAGCCAACGCAAGCGCGCCGAGGACCGACTGCTGCAAGACGCCCTGCACGACGCCCTCACCGGTCTGCCCAACCGCATCCTGTTCCTGGACCGCGTGGCCCACTGCATCAGCGTGGCGCAACGCCGCAACGACTATGTATTTGCCGTCGGCTTCATTGACCTGGACCGGTTCAAGACGGTCAATGACACCCTGGGTCACCTGCACGGCGATCGCCTCCTGTGCGAGATCGGCATCCGTCTCAAACAGCACCTGCGCAGCGCCGACACCCTGGCGCGCATCGGCGGCGACGAATTCACCGTGCTGTTCAATGACGTCAACGACCTGGCCTCCCTGACCCACACCATCGAACGCATCCGGCAGGAGATCGCGAAGCCGTTCCTGCTGGACGACCACCCAATGGCCATCACTGCCAGCCTGGGAGTCACCTTGAGCACCGCCGGTTACACCCGCCCCGACGACATGCTGCGCGACGCGGACATCGCCATGTACCGGGCCAAGGCCGCCGGCAAGAACCGCTATCAGATATTCGATAGCGCCATGCATGACCAGGTGCTGAACATGATGCGGCTGGAGGCGGAATTGCGGGGCGCACTGGCCAAAAAAGAGCTGCGCGTGCACTACCAGCCGATTGTCGCGATGGACGGCAACTGCATCGCGGGCTTCGAGGCGCTGATCCGCTGGCAACACCCGGAACGCGGTTTGTTGTACCCCGCGCAATTCCTCGGCGTAGCCGAGGAGACCGGTCTCATCCTGCCCCTTGGTCAATGGCTGCTTCGCGAGGCCGTGCGGCAGCTCGCCGCCTGGCGCCGGGACCTGCCGGAACTTGCCACCGCCACGGTGAGCGTCAATCTGTCGAGCCGCGAATTTGCCCAGCCGAACCTGCTGGACCTGGTCGACCAGGTGCTGCACGACGCCGGTTTGCCGGGCACTGCCCTGCAGCTGGAGTTGACCGAATCGGTCCTGATGCAAAATGCCGAATGCGCCAAGCAAACCCTCGACGCCCTGCAGCGCCGCGGTGTGACCCTGTCTATAGACGACTTCGGCACCGGTCACTCCTCGTTCCGATACCTGCACCAATTCCCCTTCGCCGCGCTGAAGATCGACCGATCCTTCGTTCGCTCGATCGACCGAAATCCCCGCGGCCTGGCGATCGTCAAGACCATCGTCACGCTGGCCCACAACCTTGGCCTCGAGGTGGTGGCCGAAGGCGGCGAGACGGCGTCGGAAGTCGCGCAGTTGCGGGCCATCGGCTGCGAATTCAGCCAGGGCTACGCCTACGCCCAACCGCTGGCGCCGGAGCAGATCGGCGCACTGGTCGGCAGTTGCGGCACCCGGAGCGGACCCGGCCTGCCCCAGGCCCATCCCCGCCGAGCCGTGCTGCACGAGTCGTTAAGCCGCGACTGACTCGAGCGCTTGCCCTGGGCCGCGCCGCGGCGTACAAGCACGTTATCCCTGGCCAACGCGGTGACGGCATGACGCTCGACAAGGCACGCGAACTCATCAAGGTACAGCTCGATTTCGGCGGCGGTTACAACCGCAACGCGGTGCGCCTGATCCTGGGCGAGATCCAGCGCGAACACGGCCAGCCCGCCGTCGATCAGCTGATCCGCGAACTCGGCCTGGAGAGCAGGTTCGGGCTGGCGCCGGGAATGGATTTTGCGACGGTGGGCAGGTAGGCCGCGGGGCGACGACAGCATCTCAGCCCCGCAAACCTGGTCAAGCCCAAAGTGGAAACACAAGCGGCACCAAGCGCACCAAACCCCTCGGTCCGCGACCCTCGTACCCGCAAATCTCACCAGGCGAACCGAAGGTCGACAATTTGTTCAACAACCCGGCAGGGTTAGCGTCCAATCGGCCGGTATCGCCCCAACATTCCGGATCCCGGTGAGATTTGCGGGCTGCTATTGATGATAAGCCCGACTCAACTCGTGCACGGCCTCGATCATGGCCGCGGGGTGGGCCGGGTCTATATCCGGGTGGATACCGTGGCCAAGATTGAACACGTGGCCTGAGCCCGGGCCGAAGCTGCGCAGCACCTCGGCGACGCCCTGCCGGATGCGCTGCGGCGAGGCGTAGAGCAGGCAGGGATCGAGGTTGCCCTGCAATGCGACGCGGTCACCCACCCGGGTCCGGGCATCGGCAAGATCGGTAGTCCAGTCCAGGCCCAGGGCATCACAGCCGGTGGCCGCCATGGCTTCCAGCCACTGCCCACCGCCCTTGGTGAACAGGATCACCGGCACGCGCCGCCCCTCGTGCACCCGCGTCACGCCCTCGACTATGCGCTGCATGTAGGCCAGGGAGAATTCGCGGTAGGCAGCGGGACTCAGGGCCCCACCCCAGGTATCGAAGATCATCACCGCTTGGGCCCCGGCCGCCACCTGGGCGTTGAGATAGGCCGTGACGGCGTCCGCCAGCTTGTCCAACAAGCGGTGCATAAGGTCCGGCCGGTCGAACAGCATGCCCTTTGAGCGGGCGAAATTCTTCGCACTGCCGCCTTCCACCATGTAGGTTGCGAGCGTCCAGGGGCTGCCGGAAAAACCGATCAGGGGCACGCGGCCATGCAGCTCGCGCCGGATGGTGCGCACCGCGTCCATCACGTAACGCAGCTCCTGCTCGGGATCGGGCACGCGCAGCGCATCGATCGCCGCCGCATCGCGGACCGGGCGCTCGAAGCGCGGCCCCTCGCCTTCCTCGAAGTACAAGCCCAGGCCCATCGCATCCGGCACGGTGAGAATGTCGGAAAACAGGATAGCGGCATCCAGCGGATAACGTTCCAGCGGCTGCAACGTCACCTCGCACGCCAGTTCCGGATTCATGCACAGGTCCATGAAGCTGCCGGCTTTGGCGCGGGTGGCGCGATATTCCGGCAGATAACGGCCGGCCTGGCGCATCATCCACACCGGGGTCACATCAACAGGTTCACGCAGCAGCGCCCGCAGCAGGCGGTCGTTTTTGAGGTCGGTCACGATCAGACTCCCAGGATTTGGCGGGCGGACGCCGGGCATTCTACCGGCTGGCCGTCGCCGCGGCCCAGCACCGATGCGCAAATCCGGTCATTTTCGGTCGGAACGAGGAACGAGGAACGAGGAACGAGGAACGAGGAACGAGGAACGAGGAACGAGGAACGAGGAACGAGGAACGAGGAACGAGGAACGAGGAACGAGGAACGAG
>JBFZDU010000508.1:0-5426 GCA_041307205.1 Gammaproteobacteria bacterium
ATCGACTACGACCGGGAAATGGCCCTGGTCGCGGTCATCCGGGAAGGCACGCCCGACGCCCAGATGCTGGGCGTGGCACGCTATGTCACCAACCCCGACCGGCACTCCTGTGAATTCGCGCTGACCGTAGGCGACAGCTTTCAGCGTCACGGCATCGGCCGGGAGATGATGCGGCGACTCATGTCCATTGCGCGCGACCGCGGCCTGGAGGTGATGGAGGGCGAGGTGCTGGCCAACAACACCAAGATGCTGGCGCTGTGCGAACGCCTGGGATTCCGCATCGCCCGCGACGCCCATGAAACCGACGTGGTGCAGGTTCGGCGACACCTCTAAGCTGATATCGATGCGCCGGCGCGCAAAACAAAAAAAGCGCCCTAAGGCGCTTTTTTTGTTCCCGGATGCCCGAGTCTCAGGCCGAGAACGAGGAACCGCAGCCGCAGGTCGTGGTGGCATTGGGATTCCGAATCACGAACTGCGCTCCCTGCAGTCCTTCCGAGTAGTCCACCTCTGCACCCATCAGGTACTGCAAGCTCATCGGGTCGATCAGCAAGGTGATGCCGTCGGTGACCACGCGCTCATCGCCATCGTTGACGTTTTCATCGAACGTGAAGCCATACTGGAACCCCGAACAACCACCACCCTGCACATAGATGCGCAGCATCAGATCGGGATTTCCCTCTTCGACGATCAGCTCGGACACCTTCTTCGCCGCGGCGGAGGTGAACACGAGGGGATCATGGGTTTCGATTGCATGCTCGTTCATGGCTGTAATCCTGTACCACTAATGAGATTCCGGGCCAAGTCCCGTGGATGCCAGAATTCTCGCTTTTCTTACTGAATTAGTCAACTATTGCCCTCGACCGCTTCAGCCGGTATTTTGTTGCCGTCGTAGCCGAGCATGCGTGGCTCCTTCTCCTCGGAGTGGACCAGCTGGCCGTTGACCTCCGCGCCCATGGCCATTTCCAGCAAGCGGTAGTAGACCGTCCCGACCACACGCGCGGCAGTGGCGAGTTCGACGCGCTCGTTCGCATAAACATCACCCACCACGCGGCCATTCAGCACCAGGTTGTCGACACGTACGTCGCCCTCCACCGCCCCCTGCTCGCTCACGGTCAGCATGGACGGGGATTCGGCGTCGCCGGTGACATTGCCTCTGACGGTACCATCGAGGTGCAACCCGCCCCGGAATACGACGTTGCCCATGATCTCCGTGCCCTGCCCGATAACCGTCGAGACCTTGGGCGGTTTGGATTTGCGAAAACGTGCCATGCATAACCCCCGTTGACCAACCCCTCAGGCGTCCACCACCTGCCATACGAACGCCCGTTTCAACCGCTTCAGCTTATCGCCATCCGGCTGCACGTCCACCTCCAGGGTTTCGGGAGTGAACTTGTCCGGTAATTCAAGCGTCCCCTCGATGTCCTGGAAGGTACGGAACTTGATCCTGTGCGCCGACACTTTGCCATCCGTCAGATCTGCCAACAGCAGATCCTTCGGCTTGCCGTCCAGTTGGCCCGATACACGCAACCGCACTTGACCCTCGACCGTTGCGACGTTCTGCGCCGGCTGCGCCACGGTCAGCCGGTACTTAAAGCGCCGCTCGCCGCTCACCGGCTGGAGCCGAAAATCCCGCACCTGCAAAGGCCCGTCACCGTCGGCAATCAGTTCGCGCAGGAACGCCACCTCGCGCTTGAGGTCGGCGCGTTCGTCCTGCAGGCCCTTGATCGTTTCCTGGACCTGACGCGCCGCATCGCGATCGATCTGGCCGGCCCGCTCGCTCGCGGTCGCACGCAGGCGCAATTCGTCGCATTCATCCTTCAAGACCCGATACTCGGCACGCGCCTCGGCACGCGCCTCGGCTGCGCGCCCGCTGTGGTAGCCAGCCCGCTCACGTCCCAAGTCATAGACCAGCCAAGTCCATCCCAGTAGCGCCGCCAGTCCCAGCAGTGCCAGCCAACGGCGCCCCCCGCCGCCCGGCTGAACGATTCGGGGTGTAACTATCCGACGTGGCTTGACTTGGGCCATGACATCACTCAGGGCAACAGGGCCACTTGCTGCAGCCCGGTCGTTTCATCGAGTCCGAACATCAGGTTCATATTCTGTACCGCCTGACCGGCCGCCCCCTTGGTCAGGTTGTCGATGACCGACAATACCACCACGGTGTCGCCCTGCTGCGGCCGGTGCACCGCAATCCGGCACTGATTCACCCCGCGCACCGAGCGCGTCTCCGGATGCGCCCCGGCCGGTAATACGTCGACAAAAGGTTCGGCCGCGTAACGCTGTTCGAACAGCTGCTGAAGATCGGCGGCGCCGCGCAGCCGGCCGTACAGGGTGGCGTGGATGCCCCGGATCATCGGCACCAGGTGCGGCACGAACACCAGCCCGACTGGCCCGCCGGACGCCGTCGCCAGGGTCTGGCGGATCTCCGGCAGATGGCGATGCCCGGGCACGGCATAGGCCTTGAAGCTCTCCCCGACCTCGCCCATCAGCATGGCCGCCTTCGCGCCGCGGCCGGCACCGCTCACCCCGGACTTGCAGTCTGCAACCAGGCTGTCCGCGTCGATCAGTCCGGCCTCGACCAGCGGCAGAAAGCCGAGCGCGGTGGCGGTCGGGTAGCAACCGGGGTTGGCCACCAGGCGGGCGCCACGGATTGCCGCGCGATTCACCTCGGGCAGACCGTAAACGGCCTCGGCCAGCATTTCGGGGCAGGCGTGCGGCATGCCGTACCACTGCTCCCATAAGGCGGGATCGCGCAGGCGGAAATCTGCGGCGAGATCGATCACCTTGACGCCGGCCGCCAACAACCCGGGCGCCATGTGCATGGCGGTGCCATTGGGGGTGGCGAAAAACACCAGGTCGCAGCCACCGAGCACGGCCGGGTCGGGCTCGCTGAACGCCAGCCTGAGGTGGCCACGCAGGCTCTCGAACATATCCGCCACTGGTGTACCTGCTTCGGAGCGCGAGGTGATGGCAATCAGCTCCACCCGCGGATGCCCGACCAGCAGCCGCAACAGTTCCACGCCCGTGTAGCCGGTTCCTCCAACTATGCCTACCTTGATCATGCCCGCTTGGTCTCGCTCGTGCCGTTAATGACGCGGACGAACCGCGCTGCAAAGGGCCGCCATATTAACCCGGATTGACAGAGCAACACCTCCCGCGACGCGGCATACTGGCAACTTCCAGCATCATGCTAAAGTTGCCTGACCCTGATGGGCAACCGGGACAAATGAGCGGGACACCGTTCCGGCAGGCACGCCCGTCAGCGAGGATGGGAGAACCGCCATAATGGAACCTGTAGCAGCCGTCGCCCTGATCCTGGGCTCGGCCTGGGCGTCGGGCATCAACCTGTACGCCGCCATCCTGGTGCTCGGCTGGCTCGGCTCCACCGGGCAGGTGCAACTGCCGCCGGATCTCGCCGTGCTCACCGATCCCGGTGTGCTGCTGGCCGCCGGCTCCCTGTACGTGGTCGAGTTCTTCGCTGACAAAACCCCGGGCGTGGACGGCGGCTGGGACGCACTGCACACCTTTATCCGCATCCCCGCCGGGGCCCTGCTCGCCGCCGGCGCGGCGCAGGGCCTGAACATGGGCGAGGCCCCGCAATTGATCGCCCTACTGGTCGGTGGAGGACTGGCCACCGCCACCCACGCCACCAAGGCCGGCAGCCGGGTACTGATAAACACCTCCCCGGAGCCCCTCTCCAACTGGACCGCCTCGATCGCCGAGGACTTGGCGGTGATCGGCGGCCTGTGGACGGCACTGCATCACCCAGTCGTTTTTCTCGTGCTGCTGGGGGCCTTCCTGGTCCTGGTCATCTGGCTGTTGCCCAAAATCTGGCGGGCCATCAAGCGCGTCGTACACGCGGTGGCGCGCTGGTTCCGCGGCACACCCGAGTCCGACGGTCGCAGCTTCGATAGCCGGCGCCAAGACGTGCTGCGCCAGTTGTACGACGCCCCGTCGCGCCAGGAACGTCATCCCTGATTGACGCACCGGCACGATGGATCGTGAACAGCTGACATGGTCGAACGGCAGGCGTTCCGCCGTTTTCTCCGCGGCCGGCCGCCTGGCCGGCCGGCCGCATCGACATTGGACCCCGATCATTCGCGGCCACCGCGGGGTCCCGTTCTGGCAGGATTCCCAGTCAGGGAAATCGGCTGTCCGCCGCTACCTCGATTCGAATACCCCGCCGCCCGGAGCAGCGCCGCGCGGGCGGCCAACCGTTACGGCTCCAAGCAGCGGCAGACGGTCGCTGCCGTCGCCAATGCGTTCCACAGCCTGCAGGATCACCTGACGATGCCACACGGAAGCCAGCCTCGCCCCCCGAATCCCGCCCGCATCGCTGCCACACGCAAGCGCCACCTGTTAATCCTGGCGGTACTCGTGCTTCTGACGTACCTGAGTGCACTGCCTGGCCATTTTATCTGGACCGACCAGTCCTACCTGGTCGCAGGCGAGCAGCGCGTCCAGTCGTGGCAGGACCTGGGAGACCTGTTGCGGCTAACCGCCGACCAGTTCCGCGCCCGCCTGGATGGCCCACCGCCGGCGCCCGGGTCGGGCAGCTGGGAGGCGACCACGACTCTGGATTACAGCCTGGGCTGGACCCTGTGGGGCAAGTGTGCCAGCTGCTTCCGCGTCGAGGGGGTCCTGTGGCACCTGTTGACGGTGATCGGACTGTACGCACTGGGGCGCAACCTGCTCGCGCTACAACGGCGCGGCGCCCGGACGGCACTGTGGGCTGCCATGCTGTTTGCGGTGCACTCCATCGGGGTATCCCTGATCCCCGCCAGCAACGGCCGACCGGTGCTGATCGCCACTGCGCTGGCGCTGTGGTCACTGGTCCTGTTCACCCGCCTGCCGGCGACATCCCACTCCCACCGCAAACACGTATTGCGCTGGCTGATCGGGATGCTGGTACTGTTCGCGGCGGCGCTCGGCGCTTCCGAAGTGGCCCTGGTTACTCCGCCCGTCGCCTTGCTGTTAGCCTGGTTCGCCAGTCAGGAGCGTGACCGCCCGGGGCTACGCGGCATTTCCAGTCAGCGGCAATTGGCGCTCGTCCTGCTGTTCGCGTTGGCCGGTGCATTGGTGTTGTACCGGATACTGGCCTTCGGCGGATTGGGCTGGAGCGGGGACTACCCGGGCCACAGCACGTTTGATAGCTTGGGTACGGCGCTGCGGCTGTTCTGGGAATATGTCGAGCGCACCCTGTTGCCCGGCGAGCCGATCCTCACCGACGCCTGGCCGGTCTCCCGGGGATGGCAGGCCGGCGAGCTAGCCGCGCTGCTGGGCGTAATCCTGTGGCTGGCCCTGACCGGCATGGGCCTATGGCGCAGACACCCGGCCGCGCTGGGCAGCGCCTGGTTCCTGCTGTGGAGCCTGCCCGGTTCCGGGCTGCTGCCGGTGGAGCGCTATTATTCGGAGGCCGCTTTGTA
>JBFZDU010000509.1:0-8819 GCA_041307205.1 Gammaproteobacteria bacterium
TGTCCATGTCGGACATACCGATTCTGCCCGTGCTGCTGTTGATGCTGATCTTGCCGACGCCGTTCAGGCGCCTGGCAGCACCCCGCCGTCGCTGGCAGCGTCCGCAACCACCGCCGCCACACCTCGCCCCGCTGCTGCGCGCGCCGCCCCCGGGCGCCTGATGCTCCGCACGCCGGCCCCGCCACCACGGGTGGTTCGGGCGCTTTTCGCTGAGGTATAGATGCGGTCGCGGGACGCGCGACCGGGGAGTGGCTTTCATGCAACCGACACCGACCGGGTGCCTGACGCTCGCGTTCGGCATCCTGCTGTTCGGGCTTAGCGATCCGGCTGCCGCCGAATGGACCCTGGAGCTCAGCGTGCAACGCGCGCTGACGGTCTCGCCGGAACTGCGCGCCGGTGCTGCCCGGGTCGCAGCCAAACGCGCCGCCGCCCGCCAGGCGGGCGCCTGGCCCAATCCCGAACTCGAACTGACCGCCGACAACAGCATCGCCCGCGAGCGCGGCGACAGCGGCTACGATCTGACCGCAGTGTCCCTGACCCAGCCCCTGCCCCTCGGGCTGCGGGCGGCCCGCCAGGCCGCGGCTGAAGCGCGGGTGGGTGTCGAAAGCCAGGAAGCCACTCAGGTAAGGCTGCAACTGGAACAGCGCGTCGCCGAGGCGTTTCACCGGCTGCAACTGGCCCAGGCACAACTGGAACAGGCCCGTGAGCGCGCCCGACAGGCCAGAGAGTTCGCCGTCATCGGGGAACGACGGGCCGCGGCCGGCGACATTTCCCGGCGCGAAACCCTGCGCCTGACGCTGTTGTCTGCCGAAGCGGAACAAAGCATCGAGGAGGCCGAGGGCCGCTGGCGGGAGGCCCAGAGCCATTTCGCCAGCCTGCTGGACCTGGCGCCGGAACAGCTCGATCCCCTGCCCGCGCTCACCCCGCCGCCGGACCTGTCCCCGCTGCCGCACTGGCTGGCCTTGGCCGAGTCCCACCCTGTACTGACCAGCCACCAGGCAGAGCTCGCCGCCATCGGCGCCGAACGCCAGGTGGCGCGCAACGAACGCCTGCCGCAGCTGGGCCTCAGGATCTTCGAGGAGCGCGAGCTGCTGAACGGCCGCCGGGAGTCGGTCACGGGCATCGGGTTGGCACTGGAACTGCCCCTGTGGGATCGCCGGCGGGGACGGCTCGACGAGTTGGGTGCCACCGCCCAGGAGCGCCAGGCGCAGTTGCACGGCGAGCGCCGCCGCCTGCTCAGCCAGATCCAGGTCCAGCACCAGCACCTGAGCCATCTCATGGCCCAGGCAGAAGACCAGGCGACCGCCGTGCTTGCCCCGGCGCGCGAGATCCTGGCGCTCAGCCGGCAGGGTTATGCCGACGGTGAACTCGATCTGCTGGCCCTGATCGAGGCCGTCCAGACGACCGCCAGCGCGGCGGCCCGCCACCAGGAGTTGCTGGCGGATGCCTGGCTGGAACTCGCCGCACTGCGCGCCAGCGCGGGGCGGTTTCTCGTTGACACCGCAGCGGAGCCCGACCGATGAAAACCGCCGCTTGCAAGCACCGGGGACCGGTCCTGGGTCTGTGGCTGCTTTCGACCTTCACACCCGTTTGCGCCGCCGATCTGACATTCACCGTCTGGCAGGACGGCATGGAGGCCTTCGTCGAGTACCCGCCCTTCAAAGTCGGGCAGGCCTCGCGCCTGGTGACCCACCTGACCCTGTTGGACGGCAATCAGCCGGTCCGCGAAGGACGCCTGACGGTGATCCTGCGGCGCGAGGACGGGGTCGAACAGCGCATCCAGCTGGATGCCCCGGCCCGTGCTGGCATCTACCTGCCCGAACTGGTTCCTGAACATGCGGGCGAGTATCGCCTCAGCCTGCAGTTGGAACACCCCACCGGCCTGCGCCGCATCGATGTGCCTCAGGTCCGGGTGCACCCCGCGGGCGGGATCGGGTCGCATGCCGACCCCGAGGAACAGGCGCACGCTCAGGGGGCGGACCAGCACGACCATGCGGCGGATCATGGGCACGAGCACGAGCACCAGGACGGGGATGAGCATGCGGCGGACCATGGGCACGCGCCTGAGCCACAGCCGGAGCATGACGACGCGGCCGAGCACGCGGACCAGGATGAAGGCCATATCAGCTTCCTCAAGGAGCAGCAGTGGCGCATGGAATTCGCGACCGCATTGGTGGTGCGCGAGCCCATCGCCCGGCGCCTGAGCCTGGCCGCGGTGGTGGAGGCGGTGCCCGGGCGCCAGGCCGAGGTGGTGGCCCCCTCCCGGGGCACCCTGCGCCCCGCGGCAGACCAGCCCTGGCCGCGACCGGGCCTGACTGTCGCGGCCGGCCAGGCCATCGTGGAACTCACCTCGCTGGCCGGCGCGGAGGACACCGTCCAACTGGAAGCCGACCTGCAGGCCGCCGAGGCCCGGCTGCGGGTCGCACGGGCGGAGCTGGCACGAGTGCAGGGGTTGGTGCGCGACGGAGTGATCCCGCAACGGCGCCTGCTGGAGGCGGAGGCCGAAGCCGCCACGGCCCGCGGCGCCCACACTGCCGCCGCTGCGCGGCATCGGGAAACCCGCGGCGACAGTGCGTCACGCGCCTCCGGCCTGGTGCTGCGCACGCCGCTGGCGGGTGTGGTCACCGCCAGTCACGCCGCCCCCGGCCAGGTCGTGGAGGCCAACACCGCGATTGCCAGCGTGCTGGACGACCGGCGCGCCTGGATCCGCGTGCTGGTGCCCGCCCAGGACCTGGCGCTGATTGACACACCCCGCGACCTGCGGATCCGCCGCCCCGGCAGCCGCGAGTGGCGGGAGCTGCCGGACGCCACCCTGGTCTATCGCGGACTCGCCCTGGAGCAGGGGGCACTGCCGCTGGTTTACGAGCTGGACAACACCGGGGACGAGGCACCGCGCCTGCCCCTGGGGTTGCCCCTGATCGCGAGCCTTGCGGCCGGCGTCGCCGAGCCCCAGCTCACCGTTGCCGAGGAAGCGGTGCTCGACGACGATGGCGTCGCCGTGGTGATGGTCATGCACGGCGGCGAGCACTTCGAGCGGCGCCCGGTGCGCCGCGGCGTGCGGGCGGCCGGCCGGGTGGCGATCCTCGCGGGACTCGAAGAACACGAGCGCGTGGTGACGCTGGGCGCCTACGCCGTGTTGCTCGCCGGGCGCGACCCCGGCGACAGTGGCCACGGCCATGCCCACTGAGGCCCGGCGGGAGAACGACCATGTTTGACCGCTTGATCGCCTGGTCGCTGGGCAACCGCCTGATCGTGCTGCTGCTGGCCGTGGCGCTGCTCGGCGGTGGGGTCTGGATAGCCAGGGAGGCGCCGGTGGACGTATTCCCGGACCTCACTGCGCCGACGGTCACGGTGCTGACCGAGGCACCGGGACTGGCCGCCGAGGAGGTCGAGCTGCAGGTCACCTTTGCGGTGGAAACCGCGGTAAACGGCGCCGACGGGGTGCGCCGGGTGCGGTCCCAATCCGTGGCCGGCTTTTCCATGGTATGGGTGGAATTCGACTGGGGCCGGGACATCTACCAGGCCCGCCAGGTGGTGAGCGAGCGCCTCGGCCAGGTGGGCAATCTGCCCGCAGGGGTGGACCCGCCGCAGCTCGGACCCATCAGTTCCATCATGGGCGAGATCCTCTACCTGGGCCTGCGCCCGCGGGCGCCGGCCGACCTGATGCAGGCCCGGGAGGCGGCGGACTGGCTGATCGCGCCGCAGCTGCTGGCCGTCCCGGGGGTGGCCCAGGTGGTGAGCCTGGGCGGCGAGGTGCGCCAGTACCAGGTGCTGGCCGATCCGCAGCGCCTGCGCGCCCTGGGAATCAATCTGCAGCAGCTCAAGCAGGCGGTGGCCGCGACCAACCGCAATGCCAGCGGCGGGCTGGCCGAGCGCGGTGGTCAGGACCATCTGATCCGCTTCCTCGGCCGCACCACCGACTTGGAGGACATCCGCGAGGCGGTGGTGGCGGTCAACGGCCAGAATGCCGTGCGCGTGCGGCACCTGGCCCAGGTATCGATGGGGCCCGCCATCCCCGTGGGCAACGGCGGCGTGAACGGCGCACCCGGCGTGGTGCTGGCTGTGTCCAAACAGCCAGGGGCCGATACCCTGGCCCTGTCCAGGGCCATCGACCAGCGGCTGGCCGCACTCGGGCCGCAACTGCCGGTCGGCCTGGAGCTGGTGGCCGATCTGTTTCGCCAGGCAGACTTCATCGCGCTGGCGGTGGACAACGTGGGCAAGGCCCTGCGCGACGGCGCCCTGTTCGTGGTGGTGGTGCTCTACCTGTTCCTGCTCAACCTGCGCACCACGCTCATCTCCCTGCTGGCCATCCCCCTGTCCCTGGTGGCAGCCATCCTGGCCCTCACCGCGCTGGGCATCAGCATCAACACCATGACCCTGGGCGGCATGACCATCGCCATCGGCGCGCTGGTGGACGACGCCATCATCTTCGTGGAGAACATCTACCGGCGCCTGCGCGAAAACAACGCCCGCAAGCTACCTGAACCGGCCGACCGGGTGATCTATCACGCCTGTGCCGAGGTCCGCCAGCCGGTGGTATTTTCCACCGCCATCATCATGCTGGTATTCCTGCCGCTGTTCTTCCTGAGCGGCGTGGAGGGGCGGCTATTACAGCCGCTGGGCGTTGCCTACCTGGTGGCCATCGCCGCCTCCCTGGTGGTGGCGCTCACCCTCACGCCGGTCCTCGCGCACACCCTGCTCACCGGCAGTCGCGACCTCGAGGATCCCCGCGAACCCCTGCCGGTGCGTGCCCTCAAGACCGCGTACCGGCCACTGCTGCGCTTGGCGCTAAGGCGCGCACCCTGGGTGCTCGGTGTCTCCCTGGTCCTGGCACTGGGCACGGTCGCCAGCATGGGACAGCTGGGCCGCTCCTTTCTGCCCGAATTCAACGAGGGCAGTTTGACCATAGAGATGGTCACGCCACCGGGCACGGCCCTGGCCGAATCGGCCCGCCTGGCCCGGGCGGTGGAACAGGCGCTGCTCGAAGACCCCCAGGTCCTGTCGGTCGCCCGCCTGACCGGGCGCGCCGAACTGGCCGAGCACAGCGTACCGCCGCATATCAGCGAGCTGGACGTGAAACTGGCTCCCCTGCCCCAGGGCAAGGCCGCCTACCTGGAGCAGCTCCGCCAGCGGCTCGGCGCTTTCCAGGGCATGGATTTCAACATCGGCCAGCCCATCTCGCATCGCATCGACCACATGCTCTCGGGGGTGCGCGCCAACATCGCGGTGAAGGTGTTCGGCCCGTCGCTGGCCGAACTGCGTCGTCTCGGGGGGGAGATCAAGACTGCCCTGGTGGGGCTGCCCGGCCTGGTGGACGTCTCCGCCGAGGCCCAGGCGGCAGTCCCGCAACTGCGGTTGCGTGCCGATCGCGAGGCCCTGGGCCGCTACGGACTGAGCGTCGGCGAGGTGGCAGACCTGGTGGAGGACGCCTGGCGCGGCACCCTGGTCTCGCAGGTATTCGAGGGCAACCGCCGTTTCGACCTGGTCGTACGCCTGCCCGACGAGGCGCGCCGCGACCTGGATACGCTGGGACAGTTGCCGCTGGTCACGCCCACCGGGCATCGCATCACCCTGGGCGAGGTGGTGATCCCCGCGATGGAACGCGGCCCCGGCGCGGTGTTGCGCGAGAACACCGAGCGCCGCCTGGTGGTCAGCGCCAATGTGGCGGGACGGGATCTGCGCGGCGCCGTGAACCAGGTCCGGGAGACCTTGACCGCCGCCATCGCGCTGCCCCCCGGCTACCGCCTGGAGTACGGCGGCCAGTTCGAGGCGGAACAGCAGGCCAGCCGCGTCCTGTTGCTGGTCGGCGCCGCCGTGCTGCTGGGCATGCTCGGCCTGCTGGCCGTGGCCCTGCGCTCACCCCGCCTGGCGCTGGTGGTGATGGCCAACGTGCCCCTGGCCCTGATCGGCGGGGTGCTGGCGGTGTGGCTGATGGGCGGCATCATGACCATCGCCGCCCTGGTCGGTTTCATCACCCTGTTCGGCATCGCGGTGCGCAACGGCCTGCTGCTCATGAGCCGTTACCAGGCCCTCGTGGCCGAGGGATTACCCCTGCAGCGGGTGATCGAACAAGGCTCGATGGAACGGCTTGCGCCCATCCTGATGACCGCGCTCACCGCCGCCCTGGCGCTGATCCCCCTGGCCCTTGGGCTGGGTGAACCCGGCACCGAGATTCAAGCGCCCATGGCCTGGGTGATCCTGGGCGGCCTGCTCAGTGCCACGGCGTTGAACATGCTGGTGGTGCCGGCGCTGTACCTGCTGGTGGCGGCCCGCGCGCCTGGCCAGCCGCTTTCCTGAGCTGCTCTCGACATGCAACACTGCCACAGCAACACGCTGTAGCGGACACCGGCCTGACGTGGAGCTGACCACCCATATCATCCTGTTGGGCAGCCTGGTGCTGCTGCTGAGCGTACTCTCCAGCGTGGTCACCGCGCGGCTCGGGGCACCCTTGCTGTTGGTGTTCCTGAGCCTCGGCATGCTGCTCGGCGAAGACGGTCCCGGCGGCGTGCACTTCAACGATGTGCAACTGGCGCACCTGTTGGGCAGCCTGGCGCTGGCCATCATCCTGTTCGACGGTGGCCTGCGCACCCCGGCGAAAAACTTCCGCGTCGGTCTCAGGCCCGCCGTAGTGCTGGCCACACTGGGAGTGGCGGCCACTGCCGCGATCACCGGCGGGGTCGCCGCCTGGTGGCTGGGGCTGCACTGGCTGGAAGGCCTGCTGCTGGGCGCCATCGTGGGCTCCACCGACGCGGCAGCGGTGTTTTCGCTGCTGCACGGGCGCGGACTGGAACTCAAGCAGCGCGTGGGGGCGACGCTGGAGATCGAGTCCGGCAGCAACGACCCGATGGCCATTTTCCTCACCATCGTGCTCATCGAACTGCTCACCACCGGCTCCGACACCATGGGCCTGCTCGTGCTCTGGGAATTTGTCCGGCAGATGGGCCTGGGCGCGCTGCTCGGCAGCGCCGGCGGCTATGCCCTGGTGTGGACCATCAACCGCCTGGACCTCGCCGCGGGTTTCTATCCGCTGGCAGCGCTGGCCGGCGGCCTGACCGTCTTCGGCATCACCAGTGAGTTGGACGGCTCGGGCTTTCTCGCCATCTATCTGGCCGGCCTGGTGCTGGGCAACCGGCCGCTGCAGGCCAGCCAGAACATCAACCGCTTCCACGACGGGATCGCCCGGCTTTCCCAGATCGGCATGTTCCTGATGCTGGGCCTGCTGGTCACCCCCTCCGCGCTCATGCCAGTCGCGCTGGACGCGCTGCTCCTCGCCGGCGTGCTGATCCTGTTCGCCCGACCGCTGGCCGTGTGGCTGTCGCTGCTGCCCTTCCGCTTCCCCTGGCGGGAGCAGGTCTTCATTGCCTGGGTGGGCCTGCGCGGCGCGGTGCCCGTCATCCTGGCCCTGTTCCCATTGCTGGCTGGACTCGATCAAGCCGGCAGCTTCTTCAACATCGTGTTCTTCGTGGTGCTGATTTCCCTGGTGGTGCAGGGCTGGACCGTGGCCCCGGTGGCCCGCCTGTTGCGCCTGGAGGTCCCGCCTAGCAATCACATCGTGCAACGGGTGGAACTGGACATCCCGGGCCAGCAGGAACTGGAACTGGTGGGTTACCGGCTGGCGCAGGACACCCCCGCGGTGCAGGAGAAGTGGGCCAGCCTGGTATTGCCGAAGCAGGTGCGGGTGGTGGCGCAGTTGCGCGAGCAGCAGTTGCTGCCGTCACAGGCGCTTGCGGACCTGCGGCCCGGTGACCATCTCTACCTGCTGGCCGGCCCCGACGACCTGCCAAGCCTGGACCTATTGTTCGTGCCGCGCACCGCGTCCGAGCGCCTCTCGGACCAAAGCTTCTTCGGCGAATTCGTGCTCAACGGCGAGGTCCGGCTCAGCGACCTGTCGATGGCCTACGGCTTGGTCCTGCCATCGGGCGTGGCCGATCTGAGCCTGGCCGACTACATCCGCAGGGAATTGCATACCACGCCGGTCGTTGGTGACCGCCTGGCGCTGGCCGGTGTGGGCTTGGTGGTGCGGAAGATGGAGGGCGCCCGCATCACCAGGGTCGGCCTCAAACTGTCGCATTGAGACCATGGCCCGCGCATGCGCACACCTGCATCCCAGGGATACCGGTCGCCGCGATCAGCGGCAGCTCCCCCGCCCGGATTCGGCCCGCCGGCGAAACGCCTTACACGCGTTCGGCAGCCATCCTGACCCCGTCCGGTTCGATCACGCGCGAGCGCGGGAAGCGGCACATGAAGCGACTGCCCGCGCCCGGCTGGCTCTCGATGTGCAGCACCGCCCCGTGATGGTGCAGCACATGCTTTACAATCGCCAACCCCAGCCCGGTCCCGCCGCGCTGCCGCGAACGGCCCGTGTCGACCCGGTAAAAGCGCTCGGTCAGCCGCGGGATGTGCTCGGGGGCTATGCCCTCGCCCGTATCCGCGACCTCGAAGCAAACCGAGCCTGCCTCACCGCGGTACCAGCGGATCTGCACCTCGCCTTCGGGCGGCGTGTAATTGACCGCGTTCATCACCAAGTTGAGGAAGGCGCTGCGCAATTGCTGCTCGTCGCCGAGCAAGGCCACGTCGGTGTCTATGTCCACCCTGACCGCCGGCACTTCCGGGCGTGCCGACAGGGCGATGTCGCGCAGTTCGGCGCACATCACCGCCACGTCGACCGGGTGCGATTGCTCCAGGGTCACCCGCCCCGCCTCCAACTTGGCGAGCAGCAACAAGTCTTCCACGATCCGCTGCATGCGTTGGGACTGTTGGGCCATCAGCTTGAGCGGGCGCGCCCAACGTTGTCCGCAACCGGTCTCGTCGTGCTGCAG
>JBFZDU010000510.1:0-6313 GCA_041307205.1 Gammaproteobacteria bacterium
GGGGGGGGGGGGGCGGTCCCCCCCCCCCCCACCCCGTCAGCTGGCGTTCAGCAGCGACCGCAGATTGGCCAGGTGGGCGTTGCCGCGCTGCTTTTTCTCCGCCGGGCTCAGCTGGCTGTTGCGGCCCTCCCAGACCAGGTCCTCGGGCGGCAGTTCGGCGAGGAACCGACTGGGTTCGCAGGCCGTGATCTCGCCGCCCCGCCGCCGCCTGGCGGCGACGGTCATGGTGAGGGTCTGGCGTGCGCGGGTGATGCCGACGTAGGCGAGGCGGCGCTCTTCCTCGACATTGCCGTCTTCGATGCTGCTGCGATGCGGCAGCAGCTCTTCCTCCATGCCCACCAGAAAGACGTGCGGGAACTCCAGGCCTTTGGCGGCGTGCAGGGTCATCAGGTGCACGCGGTCGCCGCCGGCTTCCTCTTCTTGGCGTTCCAGCACGTCCAGTAGCGCCAGGTGCGCGACCATATCGGCCAGGGCGTCGCCCTTGAGTTCGTCCTGGTGCAGGCGGTCCAGCCAGCCGACCAATTCCTGGACGTTGTCCCAGCGTCGCCCGGCGGCTTGGTCGTTCGCGCTGGTCTGATACAGCCAAGCCTCGTAGTCCATGTCTGCCAGCAGTTCCCGCACCGTCTCCACCGGGTGGCTGGTGTGCGCCAGGCGGGCGAGCCGATCGATCCAGGTGACGAATTCGCGTAGGCGGCCGAGCGGCTTGCCGCCGACCTGTTGTTCCAGGCCGAATTCGTGGCAGACCCCGAGCAGCGAGGTCCCGCGCTCGCCGGCGTAGGCCGACAGCTTCTCCAGCGTGCTCGGGCCGATCTCCCGCCTAGGGGTGTTCACCACGCGCAGAAAGGCGGTGTCGTCGGCCGGGTTGGCAAGCAGGCGCAGGTAGGCCATCACGTCCTTCACCTCGGTGCGGGCGAAGAAGGAACTGCCACCGCTGATGAAGTATGGAATGTTGTGGATGCGCAGCGCCTTCTCGAAAATCCGCGCCTGGTGATTGCCCCGGTACAGGATGGCGTAGTCGCCGCAGGCGGTGCGGTGCATGAACTTGTGGTGCAGGATCTCGGTCACCACCCGCTCGGCCTCATGCTCCTCGTCCTTGACGCCGAGCACCCGCAGGGGGTCGCCCGGGCCGAGTTCGCTCCACAGCTTTTTTTCAAACAGGTGCGGGTTGTTGGCGATCAGGGCGTTGGCGGCGCGCAGGATGCGCCCGGTGGAACGGTAGTTCTGTTCCAGCTTGATGACCCGCAGCCGCGGGTAGTCGGCTTTGAGCCGGGAAAGGTTTTCCGGCCGCGCCCCGCGCCAGGCATAAATGGACTGGTCGTCGTCGCCCACCACGGTGAGCGCGCCCCGCACCCCGACCAGCAGCTTGACCAGCTCGTACTGGGCGCCGTTGGTGTCCTGGTACTCGTCGACCAGCAGGTGGCGGATGCGGTTCTGCCAGCGTTCGCGGACCGCGGTGTCATGGCGCAACAAATCGACCGGCAGCAGGATCAGGTCGTCGAAGTCCACCGCGTTGTAGGCGCGTAGTGCGCGCTGGAAATCGCCGTATATGGCTGCATCCCGGGCGGCGCCGTCGTCCGCCGCCGCGGCGAGGGCCTGCGCCGGACTGACCAGGTCGTTCTTCCAGTCCGAGATGCGCCAGCGCAGGCGCTTGAGCCTGTCCTTGTCCGGGTCGTCCTGCGCCGTGAGTTCCTTCAGCAGGTGTTCGCTGTCGTGTTCGTCGTAGATGCTGAAGCCCGGTCTGAGACCGGCCGCAGCGTGCTCGCGGCGCAGGATGTTCAAGCCCAGGGTATGGAAGGTGGATACCGTCAGGCCCCGTGCGTCCTGGCCCTTGAGCAGTTGGCCGACGCGTTCGCGCATCTCCCGCGCCGCCTTGTTGGTGAAGGTCACGGCGGTGATATGGCGGGCGGCCAGCCCGGCATTGTCTACCAAGTGCGCGATCTTGCGGGTGATGACGCGCGTCTTCCCCGAACCGGCACCGGCCAGCACCAGCAGCGGGCCGTCGAGGTACCGGACCGCCTCGCGTTGGGCGCGGTTTAGGTCGTTCATCGCGCCATCGGAGCGCAAGGGCCGGGGGCCGGGGGCAGGGGGCCAAGGAACACTTCCAGCGCCGGCCAGGGGCAGGGGGACAGGCGCTGCTGCCGAGCGCCGTCAAGGGTGGGGCCGCTCATTCTTTTCCTTGGCCCCCTGCCCCCGGCCCGTGGTCCGGCCGCGCAAACAGCGCGGCTTTGGTGCGGTACAGCGCCGAGATGTCCTCGTCGCCGTGACCGGTTTCCATCAGACGCTGGTAGTGCACCAGGGTCATTTCCACGCAAGGCAGTTGTACTCCCTGGGCGGCAGCCATCGCCTGGCAGATCTTGAGGTCCTTGTGGTGCAGCGCGAGCCGGAAGCCCGGTTGGAACACGCCGCGCACCATGGTCGGGCCGCGGCGGCTGAGAAACCAATTGGCGGCGGCGCCGCCCCCGAGCAGTTCGATGACCTTGTCGAGGTCCAGTCCCTGGGCGCCGCCGAATGCCAGGGCTTCACTGACGGCCTGGTTGATCCCTGCGACCATGATCTGATTGACTGCCTTGGTGGCTTGGCCGGCGCCGACCGGCCCCAGGTGCGCGACCTTGCTGGTGATCACGCCCAGGGTCGGCAGGATTCGGTCCAGTACCGCCGCGTCGCCCCCGACCATCATCACCAGGGTCCCTTTCTCGGCGCCCTCTTTGCCGCCGGACACCGGCCCGTCCAGGAAATCCACGCCGACCGTCGCCAGGTCGGCGGCCACGCGCCGCGCCGTAGCGGCGCTGACGGTCGAGGTGTCCAGGACCACGGTGCCCGGTTGCAGAACCGGCCGGAGTTGCGCGGCGACGTCGAGCAGGTCCGGATCGGCGGATACCGAGGTGATGACCAGCCTGGCACTGGTTGCCGCTGCCGCCAAGCTCTCGGCGAGGCGGTAGCCGTGGGGCGCCGCAGCGGCCTCGGCCCGGCTGCGGGTGCGGTTCCAGGCGCAAGCCAAGAGGCCGGCCCGGTGCAGGTTGGCGGCCATACCGGCGCCCATGGCGCCCAGTCCGATGAGGGCTGCTTGCATGCGGTTATTCTCTGCGTGCGATGGTTGGCGAGCCGCGTGCAGTCCAACCCGTTCGGCGGCCTGCCGCGCTGCAGGAGCCGGTATCCTAGCAGGCTGTGGCCGCGAGGCCACGCGGCGTTGGTGGCGTTTGCGACCGCTGCACCGGCCTTGGCAAGCTGTCAGGCGGAACGGGAAATCCGCCCGCGAGTGTATTAGCATCTCCGCTGGCGGCGATGGCCAGGGCCGTGGGGACAAAAAACGATGAACAAACGATTGCTGCCGGTGTTGGCACTGGCGTTGGCGAGTGCAGTGGCGGCCCAGGACGCGGTGGATGCCCCGCCGGTACCGCCGCCCCTACAGAGCGGCGAACCCCTTGAGCCTGAGGTCACCATCGTCCAGCGCCAGGACGAGACCCTTTACGAATACCGGGTCAATGGCGCGCTCTACATGGTCAAGGTAATGCCGGCCGTGGGCCCGGCCTACTACTTTCTCGACCTCGACGGCGACGGGCAGCTGGACGCCCGGAAATACGGACCGGAGGAGGTCGGTGTGCCGCAGTGGGTGCTGTTCCGCTGGTGAGCCGGCAACGCCCGCCACCCGGCCCCGGTGCCGCGGGCCCCGGGGTTGACAACGGGGTCGACGATCAGCCGTGATGCGCCTCGCCCGCCTGCTCGAACGTTTCGTCGGCGTGGTCGGCGAGGCCGTCTCCTGGCTGACCCTGGCCATGGTGCTGGTGACCTTCGCGGTGGTGGTCCTCCGCTACCTGTTCGACACCGGGTGGATTGCCATGCAGGAGTCGGTCACCTTCATGCACGCCCTGGTGTTCATGCTGGGTGCCGCCTACACGCTGCGGCATGAAGCGCACGTCCGGGTCGACATCTTCTATCGCCGCCACGGCCCGCAGGGGCAGGCGCTAATCAATTTGTTCGGGACCGTGCTGTTGCTGCTGCCGCTCAGCGTCTTCGTGTTCTGGATCAGTTGGCAATACGTGGCGGACGCCTGGGCGGTGCGCGAGGGCTCGCGCGAGGCCGGCGGACTGCCTGGCGTCTACCTGCTGAAGAGCCTGCTACTGGTGATGCCGGGGCTGTTGATCCTGCAGGGCGTGGCCGGCGCACTGCGCGCCTTGCTGGTGGTGACCGGCCGGGTTGCGGCGGCGGCCGGGGAGCGGCGCGTACCTTGATCGAGCTGTTGCCGCTGCTGCTATTTGCCGCCATCGGACTGGTGCTGTTGCTTGGTTATCCGGTGGCCTTCACGCTCGGCGGTGTGTCGCTGTTGTTCGCGCTCTTGGGCGGATGGTTTGAGGTGTTCGACCCGGCCTTCCTCGAAGCCCTGCCAAACCGCCTGTACGGCATCATGACCAACGACACGCTGATTGCCGTGCCGCTGTTCGTGTTCATGGGCGTGATGCTGGAACGCTCGCGGGTGGCCGACAGCCTGCTCGACACCATGGCGGCCTTGTTCGGCCCGCTGCGTGGCGGGCTGGGAATCTCGGTGACCCTGGTCGGCATGCTGTTGGCCGCCTCCACCGGTATCGTCGGTGCCACCGTGGTTACCATGGGGCTGCTATCCTTGCCGACGATGTTACGGCGCAACTATGACCCGGCGCTCGCGGCCGGGACCATCTGCGCCGCCGGCACCCTGGGTCAGATCATTCCGCCGTCCATCGTGCTGGTGCTGCTCGGCGATGTCCTATCGGCCGCCTACCAGCAGGCGCAACTCAATGCCGGCGTCTGGAGTCCGAAGACGATCGCCGTCGGCGACCTGTTCGTCGGTGCCCTGATTCCGGGCTTGGTGCTGGTGTTGCTGTATGCGCTGTACCTGGTTGGAGTTGCGATCCTGCGTCCGGACGCGGTGCCCGCCATCCCTGCCGCGGAGCGGCCGAGCGGGCGCAGGCAGTTGCTGGCGCAAGTGCTGAAGGTGCTCATGCCGCCGCTGCTGCTGATCGTGGCGGTCCTCGGTTCCATCCTCGCCGGCGCGGCGACGCCGACCGAGGCGGCGGCGGTGGGTGCGGTGGGCGCCATGCTGCTTGCCGCGCAACGCCGTGAACTCAGCCGGGCGACGCTGCGCCTGGTGATGCGCCAGACCACCCTCGTCACCAGTATGGTGTTCATGATTTTCATCGGTGCCGCCCTGTTCTCCCTGGTGTTCCGCGGCTACGGCGGTGACGAACTGGTGGCGGAACTGCTCAATGACCTGCCCGGTGGGGTGGTCGGCGCGGTCGCCCTGGTGATGCTGATCATGTTCCTGCTGGGGTTCATCCTCGATTTCATCGAGATCACCTTCGTGGTGGTACCCATTGTCGGGCCGATTCTGCTCGGCATGGGGTTGGATCCGGTCTGGTTGGGGGTGATGATCGCCCTGAACCTGCAGACGTCCTTCCTCACGCCGCCGTTCGGCTTCGCCTTGTTCTACCTGCGCGGTGTGGCGCCCCCGGAGCTGCCCACCGCGGCCATCTATCGCGGCGTAGTCCCCTTTATCGCCATCCAGCTGGGGATGTTGGGGCTGTTGGCGGTCTGGCCGGCGCTGGCCACCTGGTTGCCCCGGACCATCTACGGCGAATAGCATTTCTCGCTTGTCGACAGTTCGCGCTTGATCTCGATGCCTTGCGGCAGCCGTTCCCAGGCCTGCCGCGGCGCCGCGAGCCGCCTGCGCCGGTCCTCGCGTCGTCCCCGCCAGATCCGGGTTTTCCTGGTTTTTCCAGGGCAATCAGTACTTAATGATATGTATATATGATATTTTTTTCTTTTATAAACATATAGTTATTGAATTATTGAAAAAACGTATGATCTAGTTTGAAGAAATAAATATTTGCCGTTTTGTGACCCACTGCTATATTCCATTGCGCCTGCCGCAAAGACCAGCACAACAGGGCCATGGACCTGGCCAACCGCCTGGAGGTGTCGACAATGGGTGAGTATCAGTCCCTTTACCAGCGCTCCCTCGATGATCCTGAGGGGTTCTGGGGCGAGGCCGCCGAGGCCCTGCACTGGCACAAGCGCTGGGACCAGGTGCTCGACCCCGCAACCAAGCCGACGCCGCGCTGGTTCGTTGGTGGTGAATTCAACACCTGCTACAACGCCCTGGACCGCCACGTCGCGGCCGGTGCCGGCGCGCGTGCCGCCCTGATCTATGACAGCCCGGTCACCGGGCAGAAAAAGACCTATAGTTACGCCGAGTTGCGCGACGCCGTGGCGGCCCTGGCCGGCGTACTGCAGGCCAACGGGGTCGGCCGCGGCGACCGGGTGATCATCTACATGCCCATGG
>JBFZDU010000511.1:0-2790 GCA_041307205.1 Gammaproteobacteria bacterium
TCGCGCGATGGGCCGCCGCTTCGAGTTCGAACGCCATGGCATTGCCCGGGAAACGAGCCTGCATATCCTTGCTCACGGCCAAGGCCGCCGGATAATCCTGGGCGCGCAATTCCAGCTCCGCGAGTCCGATCCAGACCAACGGGATACTGTTGGCGCCATCGAGTGCGGCAGCCCGTCCGAAGCTGCTGCGCGAGGCCGCCATATCACCTGCCGCGGCCTGCGCCCGCGCCAACTGGAACCAGGCTTCGACCGCTTCGGGCTGCGCTTCGACCAGTTGCGTCAGGGTGCGCACCGCGCTGCTGAAATCGCCGCTCTGCAGTTGCGCCATACCTTTCAAGCGCAAGGCCGCGGGTTGCCCGGCTTGGGCACTGGTCAGTCCGGCCAGCAGGTTCGTGGCCTTGAGCACATCACCACGGCGCAGGTGCTGTTCCACCAGCGACAATACGGGTTGCAAGGCATCCGGGCGCGCCTTGCGGGCGCGCTCCAGCCAGGACTCAGCGGCCGTCGCGTCCCCGGCCTGCTGCGCCAGCGAGGCCATTGCCAACATGGCACCCAGATGATCGGATTGCTTCGCCAGCACGGCCTGGTAGTAAGCCCGGGCTGCATCGGGCTGCGCACCGGCAAGTGCAACGCGCGCCCGATTCATTAGCCCGACGACAAAGTCAGGGTCTTTCTCCAAGGCCTTGGCGAATGCCGCATCGGCCTGCTCCAACTGGCCACCCGCCAAATACGCCAAACCGGTCAGGTTATGCGGAATCGGGCTGTCCGGCATGCGCTGCCCAAGGGCACCGGCCGCCTCGATGGCGCTGGCATACTCTTTCTTGGTGAGGTAAGACAGCACCAGCAGGATGTCCGCCTGCAACAGATCCTGATCCAGTTCGACAGCCGACTCCAAGTTGGAGATGGCGGAGTCCGTGTCGCCTGTAGCCAGGCGTCCAAGCGCCAACTGGGTCCTTAGGCCGGCCTGATCCGGGCTCAACTCCACGGCCCGGGCAAGATAGTCCGAAGCCTTCGAGTGATCGCCCTGCTGCATATAGGCATTGCCCAACAGCGCGAGTAACTGCGCGTCTTGTGGACTCGCCTCCACCGCCGGCAGCAACACGGCTATGGCCCGCTCCGAGTCCTTCAGTTTGAGTCGCGTCGCCCCGAGAACCTTGGAGATACCGGCACTCCCGGGCACCGAGCCGGCTATACGGCTCAGGTACTCGTCGGCGAGGCGGTAATCGCCCTTGCCGTAAGACACCACCCCGAACAGAAACTGCGCCTGCAAGTGCCCGGGATTGGCGCGTAACACGAGCTGCAGCTGTTCCGCGGCGGTGTCGAGGTCGCGCTTCGCGAAGGCCGCGAGCGCGTGCAGATAGCTGGCGAACGGGACTTCGCCAAAACGGCGCCGCATTTCGGTCACATCCGCCATGACCAGATCCGTCTGTTGCAAGGCCATCGCCGTCATGCCGTGACCGACGTAGCCCCGCACGTTGTTCGGCGCCAGCGCGATCGCCTTGGCGAAATCGTCCAGTGCCGTCTGCAGATCCCCACGGATACGCGCCACGTCGCCACGCTCGATCCGGGCTTCCGCCAAATCCGGGAATGCCTCGATCAGCCGGTCCAGCTCGGTCCGCGCCGCCTCCCAATCCTGCCGTGACACCAGCACCCGCGCCTTGCCGAGCCGCGCCAATCCGTTCTGGGCATCCAAGGCCAAGGCCTGATCGTAGGCTGCAACCGCTTCTTCGATCTGCTGCAACGCCAGGTGCGCATGGCCGCGCAGCGCGAGAATGCTCGCCTGGACTGCCGCGTTCATGCTCGAGTCGGGCTGCACCTGCTCAAGCAGGCCGGCGAAATCGTTCTGCAGCGCCAGCGCCTGGGCCAGCCCCGGAACCCACTGGCTGGTCGCAGCGCCCAACTGGCCGGCGCGCTTGAATTCTTTCTCGGCGCCGAGGCCATCAGCCAGGCGCACGTAAAGTGCGGCAAGCAGCAGGCGCGCCTCGATGTGCCCAGGATCGGCTTGCAAGGCATTTTTCAGTTGAATGACGGCCGACTTGGCATCACCTTTTTCAAGATACTTTTGCGCATCCGCCATGTAGGTCGGCGCGTCCGCTGCGGCCAACTTGGCAGTCGCGGCCAGCAGCATGGCCGCGGCGCAGAGCGTCATCGCGCCCTGCAGGATCCTGGATCGCTTCAACACAAGATGTCTCCCCATCTGCCATAGTTTCCGTACATCAGATTTTGATCCCGTACTTGCGCATCAGGTTATACAGCGTAGGCCGTGTCACGCCCAGCAACTCGGCGGTCTTGGACACATTGTTGTTGGTTCGGCTCAAGGCCTGCAGAATCGCTCGGGACTCGGCCTTTTCACGCACTTCGCGCAAGTTGAACGGCGTATCATCGTCGGCACCCTGAAACAGCTCCAGGTCGGCTTGATTGATCTGCACCCCGTCGGCCATGATGACGGCACGTTTGACGCGGTTCTCCAACTCGCGCACGTTCCCCGGCCACTCGTATTGCTCGATCGCCTGCAAGGCCTGCGGCACGAAGCCCTTGAGGGGGCGCTTCAACTGGGCGGAAAAGCGCACCAGGAAGGCCCTGGCCAGCAATACCGCGTCGCCGTGGCGGTCCCGTAACGGCGGCACATAGACGGTCGCCTCGTTGATTCGGTAGAAAAGATCCTCCCGGAACTGGCCTTCGCGGATCAATTCGCGCAAATCGCGGTGAGTGGCGCACACCACCCGCACATCGACCGGGATCTCCTCTCGACCGCCGATGCGCTCGATGACCCGTTCCTGCAGGAAACGC
>JBFZDU010000512.1:0-9941 GCA_041307205.1 Gammaproteobacteria bacterium
CGAATAGGGCGAGAAAACCGGGACGCTGGAGTCGAGAACGGCCGATGAACCCGGCGAAATGGCATCGCCGCCGCTTTGATCACATTGGTGCCGGCGTCAGAACTGATTAATAGATGTGCCCATAAGGTAATTTTGCTGGCAGCGGAAAGAGAAACGCCCCAAATCCCGCGTGCTCCAGGGCAAGTCTGCGCCAAATTGGAAATCGAACTCAAATTATTCTTTTAAAAACAGTGTTTTAGGTGCTGGAAAATGGTGGAGGCGGCGGGAGTTGAACCCGCGTCCGCAAGCTCTCCGCCTTCGGCTCTACATGCTTAGTCGAATCTATTATTTTTAACCCCACACCGCCCGACCGACAGGGCACGTGTGATGGCGATTCCGGTTAGGTTTTAGCGAGTCGGCCCCGGACGAGCGTCGCCGCGATCTTGTGAGATATGACGCCTGAGTGTCCCGAAGGACCCGGACGCACAAGCACGGCTCCGGTCAGACGGCACCCTACCGGGTATTAAGCGGCGAGTGCGTAGTTGTCGTCGTTGGCAACTATAATTTGCAGCTGGATTTACGAGGAAACCTGCGCCCTCGGCATGCACCTGAGGTTTTGACGCCCACGTCGAATGCCGTGTCGCCCCCAAGTAAACTAAAAGACAGTCTAGGCGCTTCCTGGTTCCCGAACAAGCGGCAATAATTCGCTGGAAGTTCACGCCTTCAACTGTGCTTGAACAGGCGTTCCTTTTCGCGCTGCCAGTCCCGATCCTTGGCGTCGGCACGTTTGTCGTGCAGCTTCTTGCCCTTGGCCAAGCCGATTTCTACTTTGGCGCGGCCGCGCTTCCAGTACATGGCGGTGGGTACCAAAGTGTAACCCTTGCGCTCGGTCAGGCCGATCAATTTGTTCAACTCGGCGCGGTGCAGCAGCAATTTGCGGGTGCGTGTCGGGTCGGGCGAGACGTGGGTGGATGCCGAGGGGAGGGGTGTGATCAGGGCGCCGAACAAAAACGCCTCGCCGTCCTTGACCATGACGTAGCTCTCCGTAATGTTGATGCGCCCGGCGCGCAGGCTCTTCACCTCCCAGCCCTCGAGCGCGATTCCCGCCTCGTAGCGCTCCTCGATGAAGTACTCGTGCCCCGCTTTCTTGTTGCGGGCGATGCTCGCACCGCTATTCGTCTGCTTGGGTTTCTTGGCCATGACGGCCGATTGTAGGGTGGCGGCTCGTGCGGCGGCAATTTACTTGCCTTGTCCCGAGCGGCGCCTTTGCGGAAAATGACGCCTGTTTTGTTCCCTTCGGCAGGATGAGCGCGCTGGCATGGCGGAGAAACGGCAATCGATCCACGGCCAGTGGTCCTCCCGCCTGATTTTTGTCCTGGCCGCAACCGGGTCTGCGGTGGGGTTGGGTAACATCTGGAAATTCCCGTACATCACCGGCCTCAACGGCGGCGGCGCTTTTGTGCTGGTCTATCTGCTGTGCATCGGCGTGATTGGCGTCCCGATCATGATGGCCGAAGTCTTGCTGGGGCGGCGGGGGCGGCGCAGCCCGATCAACACTATGCTGGAACTGGCGCGCGAAGCCGGGGCCAGCCCCCGCTGGGCGTGGCTCGGCTGGGTAGGCGTGGTCGCCGGGGTGCTGATCATGTCCTACTACAGTGTCATCGCCGGCTGGGCCGTAGCCTATGTGAGGGACGCTGCCGCCGGAACCTTCGTTGGCTTCGATGGCAACAGCGCTGGCGGGCATTTTGGCGCCATGGTTGCCAGCCCGGGCACCTTGGCCTTCTGGCATAGCATCTTCAGTATCATGACTGTGCTCGTGGTGGCGAGGGGTGTGCGCTCCGGCCTGGAGCAGGCAGTGAAGATTCTGATGCCAGCGCTGTTCATGCTGCTGGTTCTGCTGTTGGGCTATGCCATCAACACCGGTTATTTCACTGACGGGCTGCATTTCCTGTTCAGCCCCGACTTTTCCAAGCTGACGCCCGAGGGGGTGCTTACCGCTCTAGGCCATGCCTTTTTCACCCTCAGCTTGGGCATGGGGGCGATCATGGTCTACGGCTCCTACATGCCGCGCAAGGCGTCGATTGCCAAGACCACGCTGGCCATTGCAGCGATGGATACGGTGGTGGCGCTGGTGGCCGGCATGGTGATTTTCCCAATCGTTTTTGCCAACGGGCTCGAGCCCAGTGCCGGGCCGGGCTTGGTTTTCGTGAGCCTGCCGATCGCGTTCGGCGAGATGCCCGGCGGCCTATTGTTCGGGACCTTGTTCTTCGTGCTCTTGACCTTCGCCGCCTGGACCTCAGCCATTTCCCTGATCGAGCCGGCAGTGGCCTTCCTGGTGGAGAATCGCGGCATGCGCCGCGCCACGGCGGCTATCGCGGTGGGGATGTTCTGCTGGATACTGGGTATGGTCACCGTGATGTCCTTCAGCTCTTGGTCGTTCAGTTTCGAGTTTGCCGGCACGACCAAGTCCGATGGCATGTTCGATGTACTCGACATCCTGACCTCCACTTTCATGTTGCCGCTGGGCGGCATGGCGATCGCGGTCTTTGCGGGCTGGGTGATGCTGCGCGGCGACGCCGTTGACGAATTGGGCATGGGCGAGGGGCTGGGTTTCCGGCTCTGGTACTTGGTGGTGCGCTATGTTTCGCCGGTGGCAGTAGCGATACTGATCCTGAATTCACTGCACTTGCTCCCCGTCTGAACGGAGTATCCGCTTGCCGCGTGTCGAAAAATCCGCTTTGGTGCCCTATCCGGCCGAGTTCATGTTCGAATTGGTGAACGATGTCGAGTCTTATCCGAAGTTTCTGCCGTGGTGCAGCTCGGGAAAGCTGTTGTCGCGTGATGCCAATGAGTTGTGCGGCGAGATCCAGGTGGCGCGGATGGGCATCCACCAGACCTTTTCCACTTGCAACCGGCTATTCCCGCATGAGCGCATTGACCTGCGCCTGCGCGAGGGGCCGTTCAAACGCCTCGAAGGCACCTGGCAATTCCAGTCTTTGCGGGCAGACGCCTGCAAGGTCAGCTTGGTCCTGGAGTTCGAATTTTCCGGTCGCTTGATCAACGCGGCCTTTGGCGCCGTGTTCGGGCAGATTGCCGATTCTTTGGTCGACGCCTTTTGCAAGCGGGCACGGGAGGTCCACGATGGGTGAGCCGCTGCAGACGATCGAGGTGGCATACGCGACTCCGGGCGAACAAGTGATCCTGAGGACCCAGGCCGCGTCCGGCATCACCCTGGAGGAGGCTATCCGGCGCTCCGGGATCCTGGAGCGTTTCCCAGAAATCGATCTGGCGGTGAACAAGGTGGGCGTATTCGGCAAGGCGGCGGAACTCGGGGCCGTGCTGAGCGACGGGGATCGGGTGGAAATCTACCGGCCGTTGATCGCGGACCCCAAGGCGACCCGCAAGAAGCGCGCTGCGCAGGGAAAGGTGATGAAGAAGGGCGCCCGCGACGAAGCCGCGGCGACGGACTGACCACCTGGGTTTAGTCGCCCAGGCCGACGCCCTTCAGCAACCGCCCCACCAGGGTCCGGTCGTTGCCGTCCCAGTCCGGGACAGATACGACCACGTCTCGCTTGGGTGCTTCGCGCTCCGCCTCTGGTTGGGGTCGCAGGTCGCCCTCAATGCGGGTCAGGCTGTCATTCTCGAAGAACAGCGCGACCTTCTTGATCTCGTCGGGGTTGGAGCCTTTCCCCAGGGTATAGACGAAGTCCCAACGGTCCTGGTGGAACAGGTCGACCAGCATCGGCGTACCCAGGACATGGCGTACCTGCCGCTTGGTCATTCCGGGCTGGAGGCTGTTGACCAGGTCCTGCGTGACCACGTTGCCCTGCTGGATGGAAGGTCGGTAGATCAGGGGCAGATCGTCAAGCGAGCGGGTGATGCCGTCGCCGATCCCGTTTTCGGGAAGCAGGCTGCAACCATGCAGCATCAGGGTTGCGGTGGCGGCCAGGGCAGTGAGAAGCTTCGACATCAGTAGTCTCGTTACCAGAAGACGCAGGGATCCGGCAGATGATAGCGGATCGGCTGCCGTGCCTCATACCACCCTGGAGGAATTAGCCCGTGGAGAACCAGGAAATTCGCAAAGCTGGCCTCAAGGTCACTCTGCCGCGGGTCAAGATTCTCGAGATCCTGGAAACCAACGAAACGCTGCGCCACATGACGGCCGAGGATGTATATAAGGTCCTGCTCGAGCGCGGCGAGGAGATCGGCCTGGCGACGGTGTACCGGGTGTTGACTCAGTTCGTGGCCGCCGGCCTGGTGGAGCGCCATCATTTCGAAAGCGGTCAAGCGGTGTTCGAACTGCACCGCGGCAGCCACCACGACCACATCGTGTGCGTGCAGTGCGGCCACGTGGAGGAATTCATGGATGAGACCATTGAGCGTGCCCAGCGGCGGATCGCCGAAGAGCGGGGTTTCTCCATCTCCGATCACGCGCTGACCATCTATGGCGAATGTCAGCGCAAGAAATGCCCCCATCGCACCAAGGACTGAGGTGCTGCGTTCAGGGTTGGGCGGCGGCCATTGCCCGGTCGATCATTTCGGTGGCGTGAGCCAGGGTTTGCGCGGTGATATCCAGCCCGCCCAACATGCGCGCGATCTCCTGTACCCGCTCGCGTTGACCCAGGGCGGCGATGCCGGTTTCGGTGGTCTGGCCGTCGCTGCGTTTGCTGACCTGCAGGTGCTGGCGAGCCTGCACCGCCACCTGCGGCAAGTGGGTGATACACAGTACCTGGCGGGCCCGGCCCAGGTCGTGCAATAGCCGTCCTACCATCTCCGCGACCGCCCCGCCGATGCCCACGTCCACCTCGTCGAAGATCAGCGTAGGCACTTCGCCGCAGCCCGCGGTGGCCACCTGGATGGCCAGGCTGATGCGTGACAGCTCGCCGCCCGAGGCGACCTTGGCGAGTGGTGCTAGCTGTTGACCGGGGTTGGCCGCTACGAGGAATTCCACCTCGTCCAGCCCGCTCGGTCCGGCCTGCTCGATGGGTACGGCGCTTAGCCGGCAATCGAATTGGCCCCCGGCCATTGCCAGCCCCTGCATGGCCGCGGTCACGGTGCCGGCGAGGCGGTGTGCCGCCGCGGCGCGCTGGCACCTCAGGGCGGCCGCCGCCTTGCTGTAGTCGCGCCACAGCGTGTCGGCTCGCGCCTGCAACGCCAGCAGGGACTCGTCGGCATGCTCCAGGGTGTTCAACTCGTCCCGTAGGGCGCGATGGTGCTCGGCCAACTCGGCGGGCACCACCCGGTGTTTGCGCGCCAGGTCTTGGATGCGCCCTAGACGCTCGTCGATCGCTGACAGCCGGGCCGGATCCAGGTCCACGCCCTCGCCATAGTCCCGCAGCCGGCTGGCGGCCTCCTCGACCTGGATCCGGGCCGACTCGATCAGTTCGCGGCCGTCGGCGAGCCGCGGGTCGATGCGCAACAGTTCGTCCAGCCGGGACAAGGCGCGGGCCAGGGCCGGCTGCACGGCGTCGTCGGCATCGTATAGCAGTTCGGCCAGTGCGGTAGTCTCGGCCCGCAGCCGCTCGGCGTGGGCCAGGCGATGTTGCTCCTCGTCGAGGGTGTCGAGTTCTCCGGGCTGCAGATCCAAGGTGTCCAGTTCATCGACCTGGAAGCGCAGAAAATCCCCGCGACTGGCGCGGTCGGCGGCGGCCGCGCTGAGCCACTCGTACTCGCGTTGCGCCAGGCGCCAGGTGCCGTACAGTTCGCCGACCTGCTGGACCGCCGCCGCATGATTGCCATAGCCGTCGAGCAGCCGGCGCTGTGCGGCGCGGCGCAGCAGCGACTGGTGGGCGTGCTGGCCGTGGATGTCTACCAGCAGTTCTCCGAGTTCGCGCAACGCCTGACCGGGTACCGGGCTGCCGTTGATGAAGGCGCGTGAGCGGCCTTCGCGTACGACCACGCGGCGCAGCAGGCAGTCGTCGCCACTGTCGAGGTCGCGGTCCGCCAGCCAGGCGTGCGCCGCCGGCGCCGCGGATAGGTCAAAGCCGGCGGTGACCTCGGCCCGCGCGCAGCCATTGCGGATCAGGCTGCCGTCGGCCTTTTCGCCCAAGGCTAGGCCGAGCGCGTCGATCAGGATGGATTTTCCGGCGCCGGTTTCACCGGTGAGCGCCGTCATGCCGGCCCCGAACTCCAGTTCGAGTTGGCGGACGATGATCAAATCGCGGATGTGCAGTTGGCGCAGCATGGCGTTACTTGGGTTGCCCGCCCCACCCGAGCTTGGCGCGCAGCAGCTCGAAGTGATCGTGGTCGCTGGGGTGGAACAAGCGAACCTGGCGGGGATGCTTGCGTACTACCACACATTCGCCCGTAGCTATGCTCTGGCCCTCCTGGCCGTCGCAGGTGATGCGCACGTGTTCGGCTTCGGAGCGGCCGCAAACGGTGACTCTGATTTCGCTGCCGCCATGCACGACGATGGGCCGGTTGCTGAGGGTATGCGGGCAGATGGGCACTAGGGCGATGGCGTCCAGGCTCGGTGCCAGCAGCGGCCCGCCGCCCGACAAAGCGTAGGCTGTGGAGCCAGTAGGCGTAGAGATGATCAAGCCGTCGGAACGCTGCGCGTCCACCAGCTGGCCGTCGACGCAGGTCTCGAACTCGATCATGCGGGCGATGTTCCACTTGTGCACGACCACGTCGTTGAAGGCCAGCAGCGGCGGTCGGTCGCCGATCTGGGCGGCCAGCAGGAATCGCCGGTCTTCCACATAATTCCCGGCCAGGATTGCGTCCAGCGACTCGAACATGCGGTCTGGAGAGATGTCGACCAGGAAGCCCAGGCGGCCCAGGTTGATGCCGACCAGCGGTACTTGGCTGTCCACCAGGGCGCGCGCCGCGCTCAGCAGGGTGCCGTCGCCGCCGACCACCAGCGCCAGGTCGCAGTGCGCGCCCAGTTCGTCCAGCGGGATTGCCGGCAGGCCGCCCAGGGTTTCTGCGGCATCCGATCCGGCCAGGATCGCCTTGCCCTGGCGGTCGAGATAGTCCTTCAGGGTGCGCAGGGTGTCGGCCACCCGGGGGTCGTCCGGCTTGGCCACGAGGCCGATACGCTGAAACCGATGAGGTGCGGTGGGCACGGTGGATTTTCGCGGGGGATCGTTTGGTTGAGGGGCCGCCGCAGAAGCTAGCACGCACCCGGCGTGGCGCCAACCTTGGCAGGCAGCTTGACACCCCTGGACCCGGGTTCTCATAATCGCGCTTGGCACTCTCGACATGCGAGTGCTAAGTTTTTGTCTCTATTTACTTTTATTGCTCGGAGCCGGTTTCGGGGTGAGCAGGGGACTGGACAGCGGCATCAACGAGCGCGCGCAGCACTTCCTCAGGGTACTGATCGAGCGCTATATCCGCGACGGCCAACCGGTCGGGTCGCGTACCTTGGCGCGGGATGCTGGCCTGGATCTAAGTCCCGCCACCGTGCGCAACGTCATGGCTGACCTGGAGGAACTGGGGTTCGTGACCTCGCCCCACACCTCGTCCGGGCGCGTGCCGACGGTCCCTGGTTATCGATTTTTCGTCGACACCCTGATCTCGTTGAAGCCGCTGGAAGAACCCGAGGTCAGTCGGGCCAAGGATCAGTTGGGCGGGGATGGCAATCCGTTGTCGATTTTGGAATCTGCCTCCAAGTTGTTGTCCAGCCTGACCCATCTCGCCGGGGTGGTGATGGTGCCGCGGCGCGACCGGATCACGGTCAAACAGGTGGAGTTCGTGCAGTTGTCCGGCACCCGGGTTCTGACGGTTCTGGTCACCTCCAACGGTGAGGTGCTCAACCGGGTGATCGAGACGTCGCGGCAGTTCACGCCATCGGAGTTGGAGCAGGCGGGCAACTTTCTGACCCGCCACTTTGCCGGCCGCGACCTCGAGGGCATGCGTGCGCAGTTGGTGCGCGAAATGGAAGAGGCGCGGCGTAACATGAACACCTTGATGACCAAGGTGCTGGAAATGGCCGATGCGGCCATGCGCCACGAGGGGCGTGCGGACTACGTGATGGCCGGCCAGACCAACCTGATGGATTTTGACGAGTTGGCCCAGATGGACCGACTGCGCCAGCTGTTCAATGCCTTCACCGAAAAGCAGGAAATCCTGCACCTGCTGGATCGCAGCCTGCAGGCCGAAGGGGTGCAGATCTTCATCGGAGAGGAGTCTGGCTACACCACGCTGGAGTCGTGCAGCGTGATCACCGCCCCGTATGAAGTGGATAACCAGGTGGTCGGGGTGCTGGGGGTCATCGGACCCACGCGCATGGCCTACGACCGGGTCATTCCGATCGTCGATATCACGGCCCGCCTGCTCGGTGCCGCCTTGAAAACCCGATAACCATCCCCAAGTTGCGGGAAACACGTCGTGGCGCGCCCCGTGCGGAGGTGGTCGCGCGACCCGGCAAGATTTTGCGTTTGCAGGCAAAGAGGTAAGTGATGGAACAGGAGCAGGCCCCGACGAACGAACCGGTCGTGACCGAAGACGCTGCGGCGCCAGGGGCGGCGGATACCGCCGCGCCGTCGCAACCCAACACCGAGGAGCTGGGGCGCCTTCTGGAAGATGCGCGCAACAAAGCCGACGAAAATTGGAACCAGGTCATGCGCTTGAGCGCCGAGCTGGACAATCTCCGCAAGCGCCAGGCGCGCGAGTTGGAGAACGCTCACAGGTTCGCACTGGAGCGTTTCGTTGCCGAACTGCTGGGTGTGTGGGACAGCCTCGAGCTTGGCCACAATGCCGCCCTGGAGGCCGGGGTCAATGTGGAAAAGCTGCGCGAAGGCAATGAATTGACCCTCAAGCTGCTGGGTGACGTGATGACCAAGTTTGGGGTCGAACAGCTTGCTCCGCAGGGGCAGCCGTTCAACCCCGAATTGCACCAGGCGATGTCGCTGCAGCCGCGTAACGACGTCCCACCGAACACCGTGACCACCGTGATCCAGAAGGGCTACACGCTCAACGGCCGGCTGGTGCGCCCGGCCATGGTGATGGTGTCGCAAGCGGCCGGTGGCATCGACGAACAGGCTTGATTCGGCTTGATATCCCCGGGGTTCAGCCCCAACTGGATAGTCAGATATAAGGTTTTTTCAGCATCCCAACCGGAGATTCACGACCATGGGCAAGATCATCGGTATCGACCTGGGTACCACTAACTCCTGCGTCGCCGTAATGGAAGGCGACAAGGCCCGGGTGATCGAGAACAGCGAAGGCGACCGCACGACTCCCTCGGTCATCGCTTACACGAGCGACGGCGAGGTGCTGGTCGGACAGAGCGCCAAGCGCCAGGCGGTAACCAATCCGAAGAACACGCTGTTCGCCATCAAGCGCCTGATCGGCCGCCGGTTCGAAGATAAGGTGGTGGCCAAAGACATCAACATGGTGCCTTACAAGATCGTCAAGGCGGACAACGGGGACGCCTGGGTCGAAGTGAACGGCCGGAAAATGGCGCCGCCCGAGATCTCGGCCAAGGTGCTGCAGAAGATGAAAAAGACGGCCGAGGACTATCTGGGCGAACCCGTTACCCAGGCGGTCATCACGGTGCCGGCCTATTTCAACGATTCGCAGCGCCAAGCCACCAAGGACGCGGGTCGGATCGCTGGCCTGGAGGTCAAGCGCATCATCAACGAGCCGACCGCGGCGGCGTTGGCCTACGGCATGGACAAACGCCGCGGTGATCAGAAGATCGCGGTGTACGACCTCGGCGGCGGCACCTTCGACATCTCCGTGCTCGAACTGGGCGACGGCGTGTTCGAGGTGAAGTCCACGAACGGCGACACGCACCTGGGCGGCGACGACTTCGACCAGCTCGTCATCGAGTGGCTCGTGGCCGAGTACAAGAAGCAGGAGGGCATCGACCTGCGCAAGGACGCGATGGCCCTCCAGCGCCTCAAGGAGGCGGCGGAGAAGGCCAAGTGCGAGCTGTCCAGCTCCCAGCAGACCGAGATCAACCTGCCGTTCATCACGGCCGACGCCACCGGACCGAAGCACCTTAACGTCACGCTGTC
>JBFZDU010000513.1:0-3614 GCA_041307205.1 Gammaproteobacteria bacterium
GTGTTGCCGAGATTTCACAATTGGAAGGGGCGATGGACGGCATGGTGCTCTATCTACGCGGCATGGTGGGTGAAATCGGCCAGGTCGCCGGGCTGCTGAACAACGCGGCGCAAGCCCTGGATTCGCGGGTACAGAACAGCCACCAGGGGTTTGGACGCCAGAAGGCGGAAGTGCTGGTCATGACCCGTACACTGAACGAGATCGCGCAGGCCATAACCGAGGTTGCCGAACATGCTGCGGGTGCCTCGGTAGTTGCCGATGCCATTCGCGATTCTTCGAAGCGCGGCCTGGCATTGGTGCTGGAGAATCGGGCAGGCACCGCGACACTGGCCGGAGAGATGGCGCAGGTGGCCGCGGAGATCAATCAACTGGACCAGTTGGTCGGCGACGTCACCACGGTCGTGGGCGTGATCGAAGGCGTCGCTGCCAAGACCAACTTGTTGGCGCTCAATGCCGCGATAGAAGCCGCCCGGGCGGGCGAGCAGGGCCGAGGATTCGCCGTGGTTGCCGATGAGGTGCGCACGCTTGCTGTTCGCACTCAGGAGTCGACCAAGGATATCGTGGCAATTATCTCGCAACTGCAATCCAGTGCCGCGCATGCTTTTGTCAACGTCAACCACGCGCATCTGAACGTGCAGGCCCAATCCGCCCAAGCCAGCGACCTGGCGCTGGTGTTCGAAGGCATCTCGGCCAACATCGATGAACTCGTCGCGATGAACCACAGCGTGGCCAGCGCAACCGAGGAACAGAACGCCGCCGTCAAACCCGTTGCCCTGAGCATGGCGGAAGTGCAACGACTCGCAGAAGTCAATTTGACGGAAAGTGACAATACGCGCCAGACCAGTGCGGCGCTGAGCCGTCTCGCCGAGACACTGACCCAGCTGACCGCCAAGTTCGATGACGGCCGCGCGGAAGCCGATGGCGGCGGTGCGGCCTGAGTATGTCTAACTCTGAGTGGTCACGTGGCGCATGGTGCTTTTCCACGTTAGTGCAACTAGCACAACATGACGCAACCCGACCCGAGGTACTTCGGCCTTCCCATCTAGGGTGTCGGCCCCTCGGTTGGATCCGCGAAATGCAGCTGTCCCGTGCCGAACCGTCCCGGGCAACCGAGACACGGCTGGGCTGGCGAACAGCCCGAGCCGGCAGCCACCGTCCCCAGGCGCCCGCTGCCTTGGCCCGGCCGCCTTGCCGCTGCACCGCAGACCCGCAGGGACGGCGCCGGCGGTGCCTCGGTTGGCGTACCAAAGCGGCGGCTTTACTACACCGCTACGACGACCACCCAGGGGCGCCTTCGCCGTCCGGCCCGACACGGAGCCGGAGGTCGTGAATGCGCCCCCACTGTCGCCTGCGCTCGCGGCCATCCGCCGCAGCCTGGAAGACGCGCTGCGCATCCAGACCGTCGGTCAGGTGCTGTCCCGCTCGGCGCTTACCGCGTACTACCAACCTATCGTCTGGCTGAAGAACGGCCGCTTGATGGGGCACGAAAGCCTGATCCGCGGGCCGGTCGACACGCCGCTGCACAAGCCCGACGCGCTGTTCCGCGCCGCGCGTGCCGAGGGGCTGACCGTCACGCTGGAGCAGGCCTGCCTGCGAGAGGGACTGCGTGCATGGTGTCACCAGTCCAGCGACGAGCGGCTGTTCCTGAACCTGAGCGCGCACACCATCGTTAAGATGGTCGAAGCGATGTCGGTCTCCGGCGTCATGCAGTGGCTGGCGTCGACTGGGGTGGCGCCCGCGGCGCTGGTGGTGGAGATCACCGAGCATGAGCATGTTGGCGACCTGCCGCGGTTCCTTGCGGTTGCCGCGGGCCTGCGCGCCCAGGGGCTGCGCTTTGCGCTGGACGACTTCGGTGACGGTCGCTCCAGCCTGCGCCTATGGGCCGAGCTTCGGCCCGAAATCGTGAAGATTGACAAGTACTTCGTGCACGATCTGCACGAGCAGGCCGTCAAGGTGCAGACCATCAAAGGCCTGACGCGCTTTGCCGAAACCTTCGGCACCTCGCTGGTAGCGGAGGGGATCGAGTGCGAGGCCGAGTTGCAGGTGCTGCGCGATCTGGGGATAGATCTCGGCCAGGGCTACTTCCTGGGGCGGCCGCAACCAGTGCCAGCCACCGAGGCGCTGCCGCACGCGTTGGCGGTGATCGGCAGCGCACGCATTGCCGTGCTGCCCGAGATGGCGCGCAATGCCGGTGCCGAATTCACGGTGCAGCAGTTCGCCGTGGAGGTGCCGCCGATGGCGCCCGATGCTACCAACGACGCCGTGGCCACGACCTTCGCGCAAAGCGCCAGGCTAAGCTCCATCGCGCTGGTCGAGAATGGACGGCCCGTCGGGCTGCTCAACCGTCAGTCCTTTATGGACCGGTATGCGCGGCCGTTCTTCAAAGAGCTGTACGGGCGCAAACCGTGCATGCTGTTTGCCAACACCACGCCGTTGATGCTGGACAAGCACACTGGGTTGGACGCCATGACCGCCGTGCTAACCTCCCCGGATCAGCGCTACCTGACCGAGGGCTTCATCGTCACCGAGAACGGGCGCTACTTCGGCTTGGGCACTGGTGACCAGCTGGTGCGGGTGGTCACCGAGGTGCGCATCGAGGCCGCCCGTCACGCCAATCCGCTGACCTACCTTCCGGGCAACATCCCCATCAGCGAGCACATCGAACGCCTGCTGGCGGCCGGTGGCTCGTTCGTGGCCTGTTACGCCGACCTCAATGACTTCAAGCCTTACAATGACCACTATGGCTATTGGCGCGGCGACGAAATGATCCGTCTGGTGGCACGGACCCTGGTTTCGCATTGCGACCCGCGCCGCGACTTCGTCGGGCACGTGGGCGGTGACGACTTCGTGGTGCTGTTTCAGAGCGACGACTGGCTCGACCGCTGCGAGCGCATCGTCTCAGTCTTCAACGAACAGGCACTGGGCTTGTTCGCGCCCGAGGCCGTGGCCCGCGGCGGCATCGAGGCCGAGGACCGTTTCGGCGTGATGCGCTTTTTCAAGTGCACCACGCTGTCCATCGGGGCCGTGCCGGTGCAGCCTGGCATCTACAACAACCCCGAGCAGGTGGCTTCGGCCGCGGCTGCCGTCAAGCACCACGCCAAAATGGCCAACTTGGGTCTGGTGGTCGATTTGCCCGACCGTGGCTGAGTTGCTGCTGGCAACGCGCCGGCTCAACAACCCCGAACTTGGCGCCTGCGTGCGGCGCTGCCCTGGCAGGCGCAATTGCTCGGCTTTGCCCCGGGCCGCTACCCTCGTTCATCTTCACCGGGGCTTGCATTGCCACGCTCGTTGACGTTCAACCCAGCAGGCTGACGCCGAGCTTGGGTGCAATCACCAGGCTTACGATTGCCATCACGTTGATGAGAATGTTCATGGCGGGTCCGGAGGTGTCCTTGAACGGATCCCCAACCGTATCGCCGACCACCGTTGCCTTGTGGGTATCGGAACCCTTGCCGCCGTGATTGCCCTTCTCGACATATTTCTTCGCGTTATCCCAGGCACCGCCGGCGTTGGCCATGGTCAGCGCCAGCAGGACACAGCCAAGCAACGCCCCACCCAGCATGCCGCCAAGTGCCGCTGGTCCCAACCCGAACCCCACGACCCACGGCGCCGCA
>JBFZDU010000514.1:0-4002 GCA_041307205.1 Gammaproteobacteria bacterium
CTACTTTTGCCCTGGCTGATCCCTTATACTTAGCCGCTTTACCGGGCCCCGGCGGTGTTGTGCCGGCGGATTTTTCCCTCCAGATCAGATTGATGGCTGGTATGCGGATCGGCAATCGATGGTTGACCAGGGTGGCTTGGGCACTGTGCTTCCTTGCCCCGGCGAGTTGGGCATTCGAACCCTTCCGCGTCGCCGACATTCGGGTAGACGGCCTGCAGCGGATCACCGCGGGCACGGTGTTCAATTACATCTCGGTCAAGCCGGGCGATACGGTCGACGAACGCACCGCGCCGCAGATCGTGCGCGCCTTGTACAAGACCGGCTTTTTCAAGGACGTCCGCCTGGACCAGCAAGGCGGCGTGCTGGTGATCTCTGTCGTGGAGCGGCCGGCGATCTCCGAGATCAATATTTCGGGCAACAAGTCGATCGAGAGCGAGGCGCTGCTGCAGGGCCTGAAAGACATCGGCTTGGCCGCCGGGCGCACCTTCAACCGCTCGGTGCTCGATCGGATCGAACAGGAACTGCGCCGTCAGTTCTTCAACCAGGGCAAGTACGGCGTGCAATTGACCTCGACGGTGACGCCGCTCGAGCGCAACCGCGTGGCGCTCGACATCAAGATCGTCGAGGGCGAGACCGCACGGATCAAACAGATCAACATCGTCGGCAACCAGCGCTTCGACGACGACGAGCTGCTGGACGAATTCGAGTTGAGTACCGGTGGCTGGCTGTCGTTCTGGACCAAGGACGACCAGTATTCGCGCCAGAAGCTCGCGGGCGACATGGAGAAGCTCCGCTCCTATTACCTGGATCGGGGCTACGTGGACTTCAAGATCGAGTCCACCCAGGTGACCATCACGCCGGACAAGCAGGATATCTACGTCACGATCAATGTCGACGAGGGCGAGATCCATACCCTCAACGACATCAAGCTGGCCGGCGAGCTGGTGCTGGAACCCGAGACGCTGTTCCCGCTCATCCACCTGCGGCGCGGGGAGCCTTTTTCGCGCAAGCAGATCGTGGAGAGTACCGAGCGTCTGGCCAAGGCCCTGTCGGAGCACGGCTACGCCTTCGCCAACGTCAACAGCATCCCCGAGGTCGACCAGGAGAAAAAACAGGTTGCGATCACCTTTTTCGTCGATCCGGGCAACCGCGTGTATGTCCGCCGCATCACGCTGACGGGCAACGCCAAGACTCGCGACCGGGTGGTACGGCGCGAGATCCGGCAGATGGAATCGGCCTGGTTCTCCGGCGAGAAAGTCAAGCTGTCGCGCGATCGCCTGATGCGCACCGGCTTCTTCGAGGACGTGAGCGTGGAGACCCCGGCAGTGCCGGGTTCGACTGACCAAGTGGACATCCAGGCCACGGTCAAGGAGAAGCCCTCGGGCGCCTTCCTGGCCGGTGTCGGTTTTTCGCAGTCCCAGGGCTTCCTGTTCAATACCAGCATCACCGAGACCAACTTCCTCGGCTCGGGCAAACGGGTGACCCTGGCCTTCAACAACAGCAGCGCGAGTACCAGGTATCAGCTTTCCTACGTGAACCCGTACTTCACGGTGGATGGCATCAGTCGCGGATTTAACCTCAGCTACCAGTCCACGGACTTCGAGGAAGTCGATGCCGCCGACTACCGCACCGACATCGCCAATGCCGCGATGACCTTCGGCATCCCCTTGAGCGAGTTCAACAGCTTCAACTTCGGTTTCGGCGTGCGCGACATCGATTTCAAGGTCGGTACGGTGGCGTCGGATGAAGTCATTGAGTTCGTGGAGGACAATGGTTCGAAATTCCTGAACTTCGAGCTGAACGCCGGCTGGAGACATGACTCGCGCGACAGCGCCATCTTCCCCAATGCCGGGGGGCTGCAGACCTTCGATGCCGAGGTCGCCGTGCCGGGCAGCGACCTGACGTACTACAAACTGCGCTACGGCCACCGCCGCTATTTCCCGATCGCCGGCAACCTGGTGTTCTCGATCAATGGCGAGGTCGGCTACGGGGACGGCTTCGGCGACACCGAGAAGCTGCCGCTGTTCGAGAACTTCTTCGCCGGCGGGCCGTCGAGCGTGCGCGGCTACAAGGCCTTCTCGCTGGGGCCACGGGATAGTCTGGGTGAGCCGATCGGCGGGAACCTGTTGACGGTGGCAAACTTCGAAGCGCTGTTCCCGCCGCCGGGCTTCCAGGACACGAAAAGCGTACGCTTGGCCCTGTTTTTCGATATCGGCAACGTCTACGACACCTCGCGGGACAACTTCGATGTAAACGAACTCAGATACTCGGTCGGCCTGGGTGGCTCCTGGCTGTCACCGCTCGGGGCCTTGACCGTGAGTTTCGCCAAGCCGCTGAAGACTGAGGCGCGTGACGAGCCGGAAGAATTCCAGTTCAACTTTGGATCGACTTTTTGAGGACTCTATATGCAATTGCACAAATTTGGCGTTGGCATCCTGGTCACCCTGTTCGCCTGTGGCGTCGCCGGTATGGCCAGCGCCGCCGACACCAACGTGGCTTTCGTCGAGGTCGCGCGGCTGCTGAATGACGCGCCGCAGGTCGCGGCAGTGCGTGACAAACTCAAATCGGAATTCGCGCGACGCGACGAGGAACTGGTCGCGCAGCAGAAGCAGCTCAAGCAGTTGACCGATAAACTCAACCGCGACGGCACTATCATGAGCGCGGACGAGGCCAAGAAGCTGGAGCGCGACGTCATCGCCCGCCAGCGCAAGCTCAAAAGCGACCAGACCGCGTTCCAGGAAGACCTGGCCCTGCGGCAGAACGAAGAGCTGGGCAAACTGCGTAAGGTCATCGCCGAGGTCATCATCGACGTGGCACAGAAAGAAAAGGTCGATCTGGTGCTCGAGAGCGGTGTGGTCTGGGCCAGCGAGCGGGTGGACCTCACCGACAAGGTGCTGGCGCGGCTGCGCAAGTAATCCGGTTCTTACGCCGGTAGCAGACCGTGGCGATGACGCTGGCAGAACTCGCCGAGGTGGCGGGGGCGACGCTGGACGGCGATGGCGATTGCCTGATCACGGCAGTCGACACCCTGCAGGATGCGGGGCCGGATCGGATCAGCTTCTATGCCAACCGGCGCTACCGCCACGACCTGGCGCAGACCCGGGCAGCGGCGGTGATTCTGCGGCCCGAAGACCGGGCCAACTGTCCGGTGCAGGCGCTGCTCAGCGACAACCCCTATCTCGCCTATGCCAGGATCGCGGCGCGACTCAGCCCCGTGCAGCGGCCGGCGCCCGGCATCCACCCGAGCGCCGAGGTCGATTCCTCGGCGCGCGTGGCGGTGACTGCCAGCGTCGGCGCCAACAGTGTGGTCGAGGCCGGGGCGGTCATTGCAGCGGGGGTCTTCATCGGGCCGAACTGCGTGGTGGGTCGGGACGTGACGATCGGCTGCGACACCCGGCTGATCGCCAGCGTGACCTTGTGTCACGGTACCGAGATCGGTGCGCGGTGCGTCCTGCAGCCCGGCGTGGTCGTCGGCAGCGACGGCTTTGGGTTGGCGAACGACGCTGGGACCTGGGTTCGGGTGCCGCAATTGGGCCGGGTCAGGATCGGTAACGATGTGGACGTCGGTGCCAACACCACGATCGATCGGGGTGCGATCCGGGATACCGTGATCGCCGACGGCGTCAAACTCGACAACCTGATCCAGGTGGCGCACAACGTCGAAGTGGGGGCGCACACCGCCATGGCGGCCTGCACCGGGATCTCCGGGTCCACCAAGATCGGCAGTCATTGCACCCTGGCCGGCGCGGTCGGCGTGGTCGGGCATGTGGAGATCGCTGATGGCGTGCACGTGTCGGGTATGAGCATGGTGAGCCGTTCCATCCGCGAGCGGGGTACCTACAGCGGCGGTATCCCGGCGATGCCGCACGAGGAATGGCGCAGGAATTTCGCGCGCCTGAGGCAGCTGGACGACATGGCGCGGCGACTACGTGCGCTGGAGGCGCAGCTCGCGCGGCGCGACCCGACCGATAGCGAGACTTGAGAACCATCCGGCCCGTGCGG
>JBFZDU010000515.1:0-9254 GCA_041307205.1 Gammaproteobacteria bacterium
GCCGATCTACTCCAGGACACCCTCGAGATGCGGCGCAACGAGAAGAAGTATTTCCTGTTGGGGGACGACACGGACCTGCAGGCCGCCCTCGCCGGTGCCGAGGCGGCCCTTGCGCGCCTGCACGACCGGCGCGCGGCATTCGCCCGCCTGACTTCGGCCCAGGCCCTGGCCGAGCTCGAGGCGAGCCTACGGACCTACCGCAGCCTGCTCGCCCTGTACGACACCGCCTCGGGCGGCGAGCGCAACGACATCAGCGAACGGGCCCGCGCCGCCGGCCACGAGGCCTCACAGGGCGCCAAGGTATTGAGCGGGCTCGAACGTGAAGACGTCATCCGCACGGTGGATCACTCCGTACTGGTACTGGTTGGTTTCTATGTTCCAGTGGTGCTCCTGGTGATCGCCGGTGGGCGGGCGCTTTCCGCGCGGGTGCTCTCGCCGCTGCGCGACCTCGAAGCGGGCCTCAAGCCCATCGCCGAGGGTCGTTACCGCCACCTGGCCCTGCCGACCCTCGATCGGGAAATCGTCTCCTTCGGGCGCGCCTTCAACGGCATGCTGGCCGAACTCAACACGCGCCAGGAGCAGCTGCGTCATTCCGAGCGGCTCGCTTCGCTGGGAACCCTGGTATCCGGCGTGGCCCACGAACTCAACAATCCGCTCGGCAACATCTCGGCGTCGACTCAACTGCTGCTCGAAGCGGCCGACCGGCGCAGCCCGGAGCAGTGCCGCAACTGGCTCAAGCGCATCGACGACGAGACCGAACGGGCGCGGGCCATCGTCCGCACCCTCCTGGACTATGCCCGTCGGACACCCGAACGGCCGAGTTGCGACGACTGCGTGGCCCTCGAGGAAATCCTCGTCGATGCCAGGGCCGCCGCGGCCGCCGGGGCCCCGCGACGCGTAATCCTGGAACTGCCGGTGGAGATCGTCCTGATGGCCGACGAGGAGCGGCTGCGCCGCACCTTCATCAACCTGATCCAGAACGGACTGGACGCCGGCGGCGCCAACTCGCAGATCCGCGTGACCGCCCGGCTCGGCACCTGGTCGGCGACCCCCCCCAATCCCGCAGCGTGGACGGTCGGCGGCGACGCGCTCGGCGCCGAACCGGACCAGCCCGTGGCCTGCGTGTGTTTCGATGACGACGGACCCGGCATCCCCAAGGAAATCCTGCCCCGCATCTTCGATCCCTTTTTCACCACACGCGAGGCTGGCCAGGGCACCGGCCTGGGGCTCTACATCGTCCAGGAGATCGTGCAGGAACATGGTGGCGCGGTTGCGGCCGAGAACCGCCGCAGTGGCGGCGCGCGCTTCACCGTCTGGCTACCGGTGCGCTGCGACTCAGACCGCGCGGCGCCCGCACCGCCGGCCGCGGCACCCGGCGGCGGCAGGAAGCGCATGCGATGACGGCATCCGCGGAACAGCCAATACGGCTGCTAGTGATAGACGACGAGTCGGTAGCGCTGCGCAACCTGGTGGACGTATTCGAGCACGGCTCCTACGAAGTGGTGGCCTGCCAGGGTGGGGAATGCGCGCTCGATGCCCTGCAGACGCAGCAGTTCGATGTTGTCCTGACGGACCTACGCATGCAGGGCGTGGACGGCATGGCCATCCTGGGCCACGTGCGCGCCCTCGGCCAAGAGACCCAGGTTATCGTTGTCACCGGCTACGCCGCCATCGAATCGGCCATCGAGGCCATGCGGCGGGGCGCCTACCACTACCTCGCCAAACCCTACCGCCTGGAAGAGGTGCGCGAAGTGGTGCGGGGGGCAGCCGAGGTGGCGCGGCTCAAGCGCGAGAACCGCACGCTGCGCGAGCGCATCGAAGGCGGCGAAGGGAAGGCGACGGTCGTCACCCAGGACATCGTCATGCAGCGCCTGCTGGCCACCGCCCGGCAGATCGCGCCCACCGACTGCAACGTGGTGATAACCGGGGAGAGCGGCACCGGCAAGGAACTGCTCGCCCGCTACGTGCACCTGCACAGCACCCGCGCCGGGCAGCGGTTCTTCGGCGTCAATTGCGGCGCGCTGCACGAGGAACTGCTCGCGAGCGAATTGTTTGGCCACGAGAAGGGCGCTTTCACCGGGGCGGCCGTCCGCAAGCACGGCCTGATCGAGGCCGCCTCCGGCGGCACCCTGCTGCTGGACGAGGTCACCGAGATGCCCATGTCCATGCAGGTTAAGCTGTTGCGCGTGATCCAGGAGCGGGAGTTGCTGCGAGTCGGCGGCAACACCCCCGTACCGGTGGATGTGCGCCTGTTGTCCGCGACCAACCGGCCCCTTGGGTCCGCCGTCGCGGCGGGGCGCATGCGCGAAGACATCTACTTTCGCCTCAACGTGGTAAATCTCGCGGTGCCGCCCCTGCGGGAGCGGCGCGACGACGTGCCCCTGCTGGCCTATTACTTCCTCAAGCGCCACGCACTCACCATGGGCAAAGACGTCAACGAGATCACACCCGAGGCCATGCGCCTGCTCTGCGCCTACGACTATCCCGGCAATGTGCGTGAACTCTCCAACTTCATCGAACGGGGCGTCGCCCTCGCCATGGGCGCGGAGTTCCTCGCCGAGTACCTGCCGGATGTCCTCAAGAGTCTGGAGGTGCGGGTCGTGCCGGCCGCCGGCGGCGGGCTGCTGACGCTCGAGGCCCAGGAGGAGCAACTCATCCGGGAGGTACTCACGCGCACCCACGGCAACCGCACGCGGGCGGCCGAGTTGCTCGGCATCGACCGGGTCTCACTGTGGCGCAAGATGAAGCGCTTCGGAATCGAGGCGTAAAACCCCGTTCTGCTGCGGCGCCGCGGTCGGACTGTCCCTCCTCTCGACCCCCTCAGGACTCGACCGGCATGCGGAGCCTGACGCCGCGATCCGCGCCGCCGGCCCAAGCATCGGCATCGTCGCGCAGGGCGAAGGTGGCCCTGCGGGCGCGGTGCACTCTGCGGCGAGTCCTGACCCGGCAGATGGTCTGCCCCTTGCCCAGTTTGCGGCACTCGATGGTTGCCATGGCGTCCCGTCAGTGTCCCGCGGCGGGTTTCCGGTCCCGGCCGGTGCGCCGCGCGGGGTTGCCGCGATTAGCTGATTTTCTGACGGACTGGGTGTCCGCTGACCTACTGTCTTCAGTCGTCGACGGCCATCTATTTCTTGTAGTAATAACATATGCTTGTTGTCTACCTGCGGCTACCGACGTTTCCCACAATCCGCGCGAACCTCGAAAAGAAAGGCACACCGATCGGATCCTATGATGTGCTGATGGCCGGCACCGCGAAAGCATGCAGCGTTATCCTTGTCGCCCGTAACACGCGGGAGTCCAAGCGTGTGCAAGGGCTGGCGTTACAGAATTGGCATTAGCGGATGTTCTCGGATAAAAAGGCGACGCGTACTGCTTACGTTTGGGAACTTGGTCGGGGGTGTCGGGTTTCCTGTGCGATTGGTTTGATTAATGGACGCGGCTGAGTTCGAACCAGCGGTCCCCTGCCGTGTGAAGCCGCCTTCCGCGCGGTCGCCGGGCTGGCATTGATGGCGCCAGTGTCGTTCGACAAAGTTTCGCCTGCCGGCGCCGTCGTATCCCTCGCCCCAGGGCCTACGTCTCAGGGGCGTTGCCCGGTTGGCGATTGGCCAGCGGATCCCCTTGGTCGCGCTCGGCAGCGTGGTGCTGCTGCGGTGGGGAGGGGCGGGCTGGTCCGCTGGCTGTGCGCCTCGTTACAATAGTGGCTGTTCGACGCCATAGCTTCCCGACGCGAGGCAGGGCTCCCAGCAGCCTGCCTTGAGCGGCGCTGGTTGTGTCGGCGTGGTCGTTCTGGCGCCGTCGGGACGGCGTCTCTCTGGCGCGCACGCATGGAGCTGGCTTGAGGCAGGACGAATGACGGAGGCGGCATGAGGCACAGGTTTCTCGTTACCGGCGAGCCGCGCTACCATCGATTGCGCAAGCGGCGGGCGTTGTTGTCCGGTCGTCGCGACGCAGTGGTCTGCGACTTATCGGTCGCCTACAAGCTGATCCTCTCGACATTCACGCCGCCGGCTGGGCCAGCATTTTCGTCTGGATCTTGGTGCTGGCCATCGAGATCGATCGATTCTGGCTCGGGAATTCGCCGTCGGTCTGAACTTGACGGCTCCCGCTGTAGCCAGGCTCGATCCACTGCGCGCCACCGGGGCGCGCCAGAGCACCAACCTATCGGCCATTCTCGGGCCAAGAATGGCGGCCCGGGGTGGAATCTGAGGAGCTCGCTCCCGAAGCCGTGCGGGGTCTCGCCACCATGGCGCTCGCACTCACCGTCGGCCACTGGCTGGTGAAACGTGCGGCGCAAGAAGGCAGCGGGCATGATCTGAAGCACGAATCTGTTACCGGCGTGCCCCAAGACGCGGCGCGACCCGGCTGAACCTGCCCTCTACACGCCATTTGAAACCGAGAAGCGCACCATGAAACGACTCGAGCACGGACTCGAACTGCTGATCTTCAACAGCCGCTGGCTGCTCGCGCCGATCTACGTCGGCCTGGTGCTCAGCGTGGTGTTGCTGCTCGTCAAGTTCGTACAGGAATTCATCCACATCGTCGTGCGGATGTTCACCGCATCCGAGGGCGACGTGATCCTGGCGGTATTGACGCTGGTGGACCTGTCACTGGTCGCCAACCTCCTGATCATCGTGATCTTCAGTGGCTACGAGAACTTCGTCTCGAAAATCCACACCGAGAACCACGAGGATAGGCCGGAGTGGATGGGCAAGATCGACTTCTCGGGACTCAAGCTCAAGCTCGTCGCCAGCATCGTCGCCATCTCCGGCATCGAGCTGCTGAAGGCGTTCGTCAATACCGGCGGCTACAGCAACACCGAGTTAGCCTGGAAGGTAGGCATTCACGGGATGTTGGTCGTCTCAGGTGTGCTGCTTGCATGGATGGACCGAATCGCGGCGTCGGTGAAGCACTGACGCGCTCGGGGCGGCGAATCGAAAGCAACAGGACTGGGCCAATCGCTACTTGTTGCTAATGTTACGGCGCGTGTTTTCTTCCACGGGAGTCTGGCTTTGATCACTTACCTCTACTGGGCCGCGGTTTTCGGCCTGGTCATTGCAATCATCGTCCTGGTTGGCGTGAAAATGACCAACCTGAAGGCGGCGCTGGCGATTGCTGCAGCGGTGCTCATCGTCGGCTGGGCCGCCTACTACTTTCACCTGCAACAGATTTTCGTCAAGCGCTGGGGCGGGGTGATGGCGATCAGCGTGCCCGAGGGGCAACACCACATCGCTGCGACCTGGAAGGACGACAATCTTTGGGTCGAGAACTATGACCCAAAGTCCAACACCTGTGTTTTCACCGAGTACTCGCGCGGCAATCTCCTGCAGGGACGGGTGCTGATCAAGGACTGCAATCCCCTGGCTTTGTGGCTCGGCAAGGGCGAGCCGGATACGGCTGGCGTGGGGCCAACCGGAGTTCCCAGTGAGGTGGTCGCCCGAGACCTGCTCAAAAATCAGTGACCACGACGTTGATCCCGTCCTCAGCCCCAAGATCGAAGGTGTTGTCGTTCAGGCGCGTGACGTTGCCGATCATCTCCGCGAGGTAGGCAGGATCGGCTGCCGCGTTGACAACCAGCCCGTTGCCCTGGCTGTCAGCGATGACGAGGGTGGCCGCGTCTGGCCTGGTTATGGAGATCTCCTCTGACGGTGACAATACGGTCAGCTTGGCATTCAGGAAGCGCACGGTGAGCGCCGACGGGTCGCGATTGGCCTCCACCAACGCATCGGCGGCGTCCACGGCGCCCTCCTTGACCTTGCGGGCCAGGACCGTGGCGGTCGCTTTCGCCTTAGCGGCCATATCGCGCGCCTGCTCGCTCGCCGCCGCCTCTTTGATTGAAGCGATGGCCTTGTCCAGTTGCACTTTCCAACTCATTCCGATGCTCCTCCATACCCGTGCGCATAGCGACCAACCGATCGCCTGGCAATGATATTGGGGCGTTCGCCCAAAAGCGAAGGGGTGCTGGCCCCCTCTCGGAATCACTGGGGTTGAGCACCACAGGAACCCGATAGGCCGCCCGAAGCGGCCGGTCCATCCCGAGCCGAGAGCCCGCAGTCGCGAGTAGGTTAATCCAGGGGCTACGCCGCTTCAGACATCTCGGGATACTAGCGGGCGATGGTACCCCAGAGGTCATTGTTCAAGGCCTGGGCTCGAAGCTGAAGGAGGAGGTGCGCCCCTCGCTCGGTCCAGCACACCTGCTGCTTCTTGCACAAGCGCTTTCTCACCATTTGGCTGATCGTTGATTCGGCCGGCGCGATTGAGATCGTCTCGCCGTTGCGATACCGGTCGCCGTAGTTGGGGATGAGTGCCTTGTTCACCGCAATGTACTCGCCGAAGTCGTCCGACTTCCTCGACGATCGGCACTCAGTGCTGGTCGCTTTCGATGACCATTTGTTTCCGCACGTTGGCGGCCACCGGCGCGCACAACACAATGCGCCGCACCGCCGCAGCAAAAGCAGCGAAAGCCGTCCGGCCAGCGCGCCTTCTCAAGCGCCACTTCGCATTGCGCTTCGGCGCCGTACTGTTGGAAAAAACGCAGGCGTCGACAGGCCCGGCTGGAACTGGATTCGATTCATCGCCACGGCAAAAAACGCCATGGGGTAGGGAGCCAGGATCACGGATCTGCACAGTGAATGCGCTCGGCTCGCCGTCATTGCGCTTCGGCGCTGTAACCCTCCTCCTTGATGGCTGCTACCATGGCCTGCACATCGGCATTCCCTGTGACCACGGCCTGCGCCTTTGCCAAGCTGACCTCCACCGTTTCGACGCCGGGTACCTGTTCCAGCGCTTTTTTGACTGCGCCCACGCAATGCATGCAGGTCATGCCATTGACTTTCAGTGTTGTGCTCACGGTTGTTTTCTCCATCAAAGGTTTGTGAATTTCAGACGGCCGCTTCTGCGGTTAGTATCTGCTGATTTTGTTTGCATACTTGTATTGCTGCGGATCGTCAGTGTTGCGGAACGCAGCCGGCGAAGACGCAAACTGTTGGCAACAACGAACACGCTAGACAGGCCCATCGCCAATCCCGCCACCATAGGGTTTAGATGCAACCCGAACGTAGGGTAGAAGATCCCGGTGGCGACCGGAATCAACAGAATGTTGTAGATAAACGCCCAGAACAGATTGCCGCGAATCGTCGACAACGTCTTCCGCGCGACGTCGAGTGCGGTGATCACGCCGCTCAGGTCGCCACGCGTCAGCGTGACGTCTGCGGCCTCGATAGCGATGTCCGTACCTGAGCCAACTGCGATCCCAACATCGGCCTGTGCCAGCGCCGGGGCGTCGTTGATGCCGTCGCCGACAAACGCGATTTTGCGGCCTTTTGCCTGCATGGCTTGCAGCACATCGGCTTTGCCGTCCGGCAAGGTTTCGGCATGTACCTGGTCGATACCGGCACTGCGCGCGATTGCCGCTGCAGTTTTTCGGTTGTCACCGGTGATCATCGCCACTTCAATGCCGCGTTGCCTCAATGCCTGCACCATCGACGCCGCTTCGGCCTTCAAGGGATCGGCGATCGCAAAAACGGCTTTCGCCAAGCCGTCGATCGCGACGAACACCGGCGTCTTGCCATCGGCAGCGTCATGCTCGGCATGCCGTTCGAGTTCGCCGACTTCAATGTTTTCGCGGGTCATCAGGCGCATTGCACCGATCAGGATCTGATGGCCTTCGATCGTTGCCCGAATGCCGTAACCGGGTATCGCCTCGAACGCGTCAAGCGACAGCAGATCGAGACCTCGTTCCTTGGCTGCGGCAACCACGGCCATGCCCAGCGGATGCTCGCTGCCGTGCTCTGCCGCAGCAGCCAGTCGCAGCATGGCGTCGGTGTCACTTTCCAGCGCATGGATGTCGGTCAGGCGCGGGCGACCCTCGGTCAGCGTACCGGTCTTGTCGAACACCACGGTATCGACATGCGACAGCGTCTCCAGGGCCTCACCCTTGCGATAGAGCACACCGAGTTCGGCGGCACGCCCGCTGCCGACCATGATGGCTGCCGGTGTCGCCAGCCCCATCGCGCACGGACAGGCGACAACGAGCACCGCGACGGCGCTGACCAGCGCAAAGGTAATCCCCGGGTCGGGACCAAGCGCCAACCAGGCGAAGAAGCTGACGAGGGCGATCACGATGACCACCGGCGTGAACACCCGTACGACCCGGTCGGCCAGGCCCTGGATCGGCAGCTTCGAGCCCTGCGCCCGCTCGACCGAGCGGATGATCTGTGCGAGCACCGTCTGCTTGCCGACCTTCGTGGTGGTGACGCGCAACTGACCGTGTTGGTTTACCGTGCCGCCGACCACCTGATCGCCGGGATGTTTGGCGGCGGGGATCGGCTCGCCGGTGAGCATCGACTCGTCGACATAGCTCTCTTCTTCGGTGACCTCGCCGTCGACCGGGATGCGTTCGCCGGGACGGATGACGACGATGTCGCCGGTTTGTACCCGGGCCACGGCAACTTCCTGTTCTACACCGTCGCGTAGCACACGCGCCGTCTTCGCCTGTAACCCGACCAGCTTGCGAATTGCCGCCGATGTGCGGCCTTTGGCCAGTTCTTCGAGGTATTTGCCCATCAGGATCACTGTGAGCACCACGGCGGCGGATTCGAAATACAGGTTGCGTGCATCGACCGGGAAGATCTCCGGTATCAGCAGCACCAGCATGCTGTAAACCCAGGCTGCACCGGTGCCGGTCATCACCAGGCTGTTCATGTCTGGCGACAGGTGGCGGTAGGCGATCCAGCCGGGACGGAAAAACCGCTGGCCTGGGCCGAAGATCACTGCGGTAGTCAGCAATGCCTGCGCCCAATCCCATACAGCCTGCGGCGCCACTGCGAGCAGCGCGTGATGCAACCAGGGCACGAAGTGTGCGCCCATCGCCAGTACGAACACCGGGATCGTCAGCACCGCGGCGATGATCAGATCGCGGCGCATTGCGCGTCGGTGATTATCGCGTGCCGCCTGTTCGCGCGCTTCGGAGCCTTCATCCTCGAGAGGGCGGGGCTCGTAGCCTGTCGCCTCGATCGCACGGGCGATGTCGCCGGTGCTCAGCGTTGCCGGTGCGAAACGCACCGAAGCGCGTTCGGTCGCCAGGTTTACGCTGGCCTCGATCACGCCGGGCAGTATGTGCAACGCCCGGTCGACCCGCGCCGAACAGTTCGCGCAGGTCATGCCTCCGATGCCGATCTCGAACTCCTCGATCAGCGGCGAGTACCCGAGCTCGCGCACCGCGTCGATCACCGCCGAGGGTGAGAGCACCGACTCAT
>JBFZDU010000516.1:0-19362 GCA_041307205.1 Gammaproteobacteria bacterium
CCCTCTCCGACGGGCGGACCCAGAACAGCTACGAGATCAAACTCAACAACAAGACCACCCGGTCCCTGGTCCTGGCGTTCGAGCTTGCCGGTCTGCCGGGCGCCGAACTCGACATGGGGCAGTTCGCGCAGGTGACGCTGCAACCGCAGCAACGGCTGCGGCTGCTGGCCCGGGTCAGGCTGGCGTCCGACGCGGGCAGCGGCCATACCCGCGCCTATCGGCTGCGCGTGCTGCCGCAGGGGGCGCCGGACCTGCCGGTGATCGAGCAGCCGGCCGTGTTCTACCTGCCGGGGGGTGGGACTTGAACGCTGACCAGCTGCTACTGACCCTGGGTGGTGGGGTCGCGGCCCAAGCCCTAGTATTCGTCCTGCTGCGCCGCTGGGCACGGCTCGATGCCAAGGCGGCCGCCGCCGTCGTGGCCATGGCGGTGCTGCTGTGCTACCTGCCTTGGGCCGTCCTCACCTGGCCGGGTGCGGATGTGGTCGCGATCCACCTGGCGATCTTTCTCACCCTGGCCTATGTGCTGGGCGTGGTTGGCGGGGCCAGGGGGCGCGGCTGGCACTGGGCACCGGCCCTGATCGTGGCGTTTTTCGTGTTCGTGGTGGCCTCGAACCTGGTGTTCCTGGGGGTGGCCGAGACCGGCATTACCGGCGTGTTCAGCGCGCTGCTGCCGCCGCCGCGCGACGGGCGGGTCGCCGACTCGCGCTTCCCCGGCACCGTCTCGCACGATTTCCAGCAGAAGGAGCAGCAATACAACGCCTACCTGGAGCAGGTGCGGCGGCAGCAGGTGCGCGGCTGGCAGGTGAAAAAGGGTTGGGAAAGCACGCCCGTGGCCGGACAGCCGGCGCGCTTCCTGCTCGATGTGCACACGCGCGACGGCGTTGGTGTCAGCGGGGCCCTGGTCGAGGGTCGCTTCCTGCGCATTTCCAACAGTGAGGCGGACATCGCGTTCCGCATGCAGGAACTGGGCGGCGGCCGCTACCGGCTCGATACCAGCCTGCCGCTGCCGGGCGTCTGGCAACTGGTACTGACCGTTCGCCGCGACGCGGAACTGCACGAGATCCGGGCGAGTACGACCGTGGCGGCGCCGGAGTCCGGGCCCTGAGGGGTGCGCGCGGCAGTCCACGGGTCGGCTCAGGCTAGCCGGTTCGAGGCGGATTTTTCGATTTGTTTGAGGTGAATAGTGGCGCGATTTAACGAGCACGATCGGGAAATATGCTCAAATCCCGATTTCCGGCAGTAGCTCAGCGTCAAGTCCGACAGGCCACTGAGGTCCGACTATGGAAATCCTCTACCTGCTGATCCCGCTCGCCCTGGTACTGATGGCCGTGGCCATTGCGCTGTTCCTGTGGACCGTGCGCAGCGGACAGTACGACGACCTGGAGGGACCAGCCCACCGCATCCTGATGGATGACGACGACCCCATGATCCCGGGCAACGCCAGGCGCAACGCGGCGGCCGCGCCCAAAGACCGTGCCGCAGCGGGCCGGGACGACCAACCGGATGCGGGCACCAGTCAGGAGTGAACCCGATGTTCAGCTTTCAGAATTTCTCCCTCACCATCGTGATCCTGCTGATCGTGATGGCCTGGATGAGCTTCCTGTCGGTGGTGTTGGCCTAGGTCAGACCAGAAGAGCGCCGGGGTCAGGCGGCCAGTTCGCCGATCTGCCCGCGCAGCTTGCGAAAGGCGTTCTTTTCGATCTGACGGATGCGTTCGGCGGAGACGCCGTACTGCTCGGCCAGGTCCTGCAGGGTGGCCTTTTTCTCGCGCAGCCAGCGCTGCTGCACGATGTCGCGGCTGCGCTCGTCCAGGTCCTCCAGCGCCAGGTAGAGCCGGTCCTGTTCGTCCTGTTCGGCGTCGAGGTTCTCCAGCTGGGTGGCGGGGTCCATGCGCAGGTCGGGCAGGTAGGCCGCCGGCGCCAGCCCGGGGGTGTCGTCGTCCTCGCTGTCGCTGCCGTCGAAGGCCATGTCATGGTTGGCCAGACGCGCTTCCATCTCCAGCACGGTCTCGGGTTTGACCCCCAGATCGGCGGCAACCTGCTGCACCTCGGCGTGGGTGAACCAGCCCAGGCGCTGCTTGGAACTGCGCAGGTTGAAGAACAGCTTGCGCTGCGCCTTGGTGGTGGCGATCTTGACGATGCGCCAGTTGCGCAGGATGTATTCGTGGATCTCGGCCTTGATCCAGTGCACCGCGAAGGACACCAGGCGCACGCCCATGTCCGGGTCGAAGCGCCGTACCGCCTTCATCAGGCCGACCGTGCCTTCCTGCACCAAGTCCTGCTGCGGCAAGCCGTAGCCGGTGTATTGGCGCGCGATCCGCACCACGAAGCGCAGATGCGACAGCACCAGGGTGCGCGCGGCCTCCAGATCCTGACGGTCGCGCCACTGGACTGCCAGCTCGTGCTCTTCCTGCTCGCTCAACATGGGCAGCTGGAAGGCGGCACCTATGTACGCCTCCATGCTGCCGGTGGGCAGGGTACGACGAAGGGCAAGATCGTTGGTCATGCGAATTCCTTAGTACTTTGCTCGGAAATCAGGTTAGCACCGCATTTCGGTGGCTGCCAACCCCTTTTTAGCACTCCAGCCGTGAGAGTGCCAAGCGATTCGGAAGTTCCCTGGCGGGCTGGTGGGGGCCTGGATTCGGACCGACAAGACGCCGGGACGTCGCGATTTCGCGAGAACAATCAGCTAGTTGCAAGCATGGGCTGGCCATGGCGGGGGGGCCGGGAAGGCGGGAATCGCTGCGCCATGGTCGCCGGCGGTGCCTGGTTCCCCGGCCGCCGGGTTTTTTGGCGCCCGCGGGGGCCTGGCGGCCTGGTTCCGGTCGCTACTCCGGCTCTACCTGGGCCAACTGGCGGCTGACCGCCAGCCAGGCGCCGCAAAGGCCCAACAGCGGGCTGCCGAGGAACAAGGCGGCGAACACGCCGGGGGACTGAGTCAGCAGGTCGAAGTCGCTGGCGTACAGGCCGGCCAGGCGCTGCACCGGACCCTGCAACAGCCACAGGCCGACCGTGATCAGGACCCAGGCGATACCGCCGCCGAGCAGGCCGTACCACACCCCGGTATAGAGGAAGGGGCGGCGGATGAAGGCGTTGGTCGCGCCCACCAGCCGGGTGATCTCGATCTCGTCGCGGCGGTTCTGGATCTCCAGGCGGATGGTATTGCCGACGATCAGCAGCACCGCGGCGGCCAGCAGGGTGGCAAGCGCGGCAATGCCGCGCTGCGCGGCGGCGGTAAAGGCATGCAGGCGGCGCACCCATTGCAAGTCGAGCTGCGCCATCTCCACTTCGGGTTCACGGCCGAGCTGCGTGGCCAGCGCCTCGGCCGCGGCCGGTTCGCTCGCGGCCGGGGTCGGCCGTACCAGCAGCAGCGCGGGCAAGGGGTTCTCGCCCAGCAGGTCCAGCGCCTCGCCGAACCCGGACAGGGCGCGGAACTCGGCCAGGGCCTGCTCGCGGCTGACCAGCTCGATGTCCTGGATCCCGGCGTGGCCGCGCAGCCGGGATGCTACCGCGGCGGCGGCCTCGGCGCTGACCTCGGTGCGCAGGAACAGCGAGATGCTGGCCGAGCCCTCCCAGGCGCCGGCCAGGGTCTGCAGGTTCTGCACCAGCAGGTGCAGGCTGGCCGGCAGGGCCACTGCGATGCCGATCACCGCGGCGGTCATCAGGGTGCTGACCGGGCTGCGGGTGAGGCGTCCCAGGGTGGACAGCAACACCTGGGCATGCCGCAGCGCCCAGGTGCCCGCATGCGACTGGCGGCGGGCGCTGGCGCGGTTGGCGGATTCCCGGCCGCGCTTGCGGCGCGCCCCGCGGATCATGCGTCGGCTCCGCTGTCGTTGACCAGGCGGCCCTGTTTCAGCACCAGGGTGCGGCGGCCGATGGTGCGCACCAGTTCGATGTCGTGGGTCGCGATCAACAGCGTCACCCCGACTTGGTTGAACTGCAGGAACAGGTCCATGATCTCGCGCGACAACTCGGGGTCGAGGTTGCCGGTGGGCTCGTCGGCCAGCACCACCGGCGGCCTGCTGACCACCGCTCGGGCGATCCCGACCCGCTGTTGCTCGCCGCCGGAGAGCGTGACCGGGAAGACTTTTTCCTTGCTGAGCAGGCCCACCTTGTCCAGGGCCGCGCGGACCCGGCGTTGGATCTCGGTGTGGCCGAGCCCGGCCACCACCAGCGGCATCGCCACGTTGTCGAACACGGTGCGGTCGTGCAGCAGGCGGTGATCCTGGAAGATCATACCCACCTCGCGGCGGTGGAACGGGATCTCGCGGTTGGGCAGGCGGTTGAGATTGCGCTCGTTGACCCAGACCTGGCCGCCGCTGGCGCGTTCCAGCAGGCCGATCAGCTTGAGCAGGGTGCTCTTGCCGGCGCCCGAGTGCCCGGTCAGGAAGGCCAGCTCGCCGGGTGCCATGCGAAAGCTCACCCCGGCCAGGCCCTCGAAGCCGCCGGGGTAGCGTTTGCGGACGTTGTCGAAATGAATCATCCGTAAAGACCGGGCCGGGGGCCGAGGGTCGTGGGCCGAGGAACGGCTGACCTCGGTTTTCCCTTGGCCCTCGGTCCCAGGCCCTTGGCCCTATTCGAACAGTGCCCGAACGAATTCATCGGCGTCGAAGTGTCTCAGGTCGTCGATCTTTTCGCCGACACCGATGAACCGGATCGGCACCGCGAGGCGGTCGGCGATGGCGAACACGATGCCGCCCTTGGCGGTGCCGTCGAGCTTGGTCAGGGTGATGCCGGTCAGGCCGACCGCTTGGTGGAACTGTACCGCCTGGTTGAGGGCGTTCTGGCCGGTGCCGGCATCGACCACCAACATCACCTCGTGCGGTGCGTCCGGGTCGATCTTCTTCATGACGCGGGCGATCTTGGCGAGTTCGTCCATCAGGTTGGTCTTGGTGTGCAGACGCCCGGCGGTGTCGGCGATCAGCACGTCGACGCCGCGGGCGGTGGCGGCCTGCAGGGCGTCGAAGATCACCGAGGCCGAGTCGGCGCCGCTGTGCTGCGCGATCACCGGCACCCGGTTGCGCTCGCCCCAGGTCTGCAGCTGCTCCAGGGCGGCGGCGCGGAAGGTGTCGCCGGCGGCCAGCATGACGCTCTGTCCCTCGGCCTGCAGGCGCTTGGCGAGCTTGCCGATGGTGGTGGTCTTGCCCGCGCCGTTGATGCCGACCATCAGGATGACCTGGGGTTTGCCGGGGGCGGGCGCGCGCACCGGGGCAGCGGCGCGGCGCAGAATCGCCGCCAGCTGCTCGCGCAGCACCCCGGTCAGTGCCGCGGGGTCGGCCAGTTCCTTGCGCCTGACCCGAGCGGTCAGGTCGTCGATGATGCGCCGGGTGGCGGCCACGCCGACGTCGGCGGTGAGCAGCAGGGTTTCGAGCTCGTCCAGCAGATCCTGGTCGATCTGCTTGCGCCCCAGGACCAGGGTGGTGAGGCCGTCGGTGAAATTCGCGCGGGTGCGCGCCAGGCCCTGCTTGAGGCGCTGCAACAGACCGGGCGCGGCGGCCGGCTCGGCGCTGACGGCGGCTGTCGTCTCCTTGCTCTTGCGTCCAAAACCGAACATGCGGGATGGGTACTCCAGGGAACCGGCCCCGCCGTCCGCCGGTCAACGGGTACGCCGGCGCTTGGATTGCCCCCGGGGCTCTGTTAAGAATGCCCGGCATCCTAACACTATCGATGGACTGTCGCCGCAACCGGCGACCCGGAGCGAGATGAATATGTTAAGAGGCTTGACCGCGTTGTTGGCCGGGCTGCTTTCGGTCGGCGCCTCGGCCGCGGCGCCGGTGCACGAGTTCATGCTGGACAACGGCATGCAGGTGATCGTCAAGGAGGACCACCGGGCCCCAGTGGCAGTGGTGCAGGTGTGGTACCGGGTGGGCGGCAGTTACGAACCCAACGGCTTGACCGGGATTTCGCACGCCCTCGAACACATGATGTTCAAGGGCACCGAGCGGGTGCCGGCGGGCGAGTTCTCGCGCATCGTCTCGGCGCTGGGCGGGGAGGAGAACGCCTTCACCGGACGCGACTACACGGCCTACTTCGAGACGCTGGCCGCCGACCGCATCGGCCGGGCAATGGAACTGGAGGCCGACCGCATGCGCAACCTGCTGCTCGACCCGGCCGAGTTCGCCAAGGAGATCGAGGTGGTGAAGGAGGAGCGCCGGCTGCGCACCGACGACAAGCCCACCGGGACCGTCTACGAACAGTTCAACGCCGTGGCCTGGCGCGCCTCGCCCTACCGCAACCCCATCATCGGCTGGATGCACGACCTCGACAGCATGACCGCGGACGACCTGCGGGCCTGGTACGAGCGCTACTACGCACCGGCCAATGCCACCCTGGTGGTGGTGGGAGATGTCGATCCCGACGAAGTGGCGGCGCTGGCGCGGCAGCATTTCGGTCCGCTGCGCGGCGGCGAGCCGGTGGCGGCCAAGCCGGTCGCCGAGCCGCCCCAGCCGGGCCTGACCCGGGTCGAGGTGGCAGTGCCGGCGCGGCAGCCCTATCTGTTGATGGGCTACAAGACGCCGATCCTTGGCACCGCGGACGAAACCTGGGAGCCCTATGCGCTGTACGTGCTGTCGTCGATCCTCGACGGCGGCAGCAGCTCGCGCCTGAGCCGCGAAGTGGTGCGCGGCAGCGGGATCGCCACCTCGGCCGGCGCCGACTACGACATCTATGCCCGACTGCCCGGCATGCTGACCCTGGACGGCACGCCCACCGAGGGGCGCAGCGTGGCCGAACTGGAGGCCGCGCTGCGCGCCCAGGTCGAGCGCCTCAAGCAGGAGCCGGTGAGCGCAGCCGAACTGGCGCGCGTGGTCACCGGCGCGGTCGCCGGCAAGGTCTACCAGCTGGATTCGGTGTTCTACCAGGCCATGCAGATCGGCATGCTGGAGACGATCGGGCTGGACTGGCGCCTGGCGGACGAGGAGGTGGCGCGGATCCGCGCGGTGACGCCCGAACAGGTGCAGGCGGTGGCCCGCAAGTACCTGACCGACACCAATCTGACCATTGCCGAACTCAAACCCCAGTCGATGGAGCAGGCCAAGCCGCCGCGCCCCGCCGTCCCCGGAGTACGCGACGATGCCTAAGCTCGCCGGCCTGTTGTTACTGATCTGCCTGACCCCGCTGGCGTTCGCCGCGACCCCCCAGGTGCAGAGCTGGCAGACCGCCAAGGGCGCGAAAGTGATGTACGTGCACGCGCCCGACCTGCCGATGGTCGACGTGCGCGTGGTGTTCGACGCCGGCAGCGCCCGCGATGCCGGAGTGCCCGGGCTGGCGACTTTCACCAACGCGGTGCTGGACCAGGGCGCGGGCGAGTGGAGCGCCGACCAGATCGCCGAACGCCTCGAAGACCAGGGCATCGAGCTGGGCAACGGCGCGCTGCGCGACATGGCCTGGTACGCGGTGCGGACCCTGACGGAACCCGCGGCACTGCAGACCGCGCTCGACACCCTGAGTGCGGTGCTGGCCGCGCCGCGGTTCGCCCCCGCCGACGTGGAGCGGATCCGCCAGCAGATGCAGACCGGCCTGCGCCAGGCCCTGCAGTCGCCCGGTACGGTCGCCCAGCGGCTGTTCTATCGCACGGTCTATGGCGAGCATCCGTACGCGCACGATCCCTCGGGCGACCCGGACTCGCTGGCCCGCATCGCGGTCGAGCAGCTGCGCGAGTTTCACCAGCGCTACTACGTGGCCGGCAACGCGGTCGTTGCCATAGTCGGTGCGGTCGACCGGGCCCAGGCCGATGCCATCGCCGCGCAGGTCACTGCCGGGCTGGCGGCCGGCGCCCACGCCCCGGCCCTGCCGCCGCCGCCGCCGTCGAGCAGTACCGAGGTACGCGAGGCCTATCCCTCGTCGCAGACCCATATCTATATAGGTCAGCCCGGCATGGCCCGGCACGACCCGGACTACTTCGCGCTGTACGTCGGTAATCACGTGCTGGGTGGCAGCGGGCTGGTCTCGCTGCTCGGCGAAGAGGTGCGCAACAAGCGCGGCCTGTCGTACAGCGTCTACAGTCATTTCACCCCGATGCGGGCCCCCGGCCCCTTCCTGATGAGTGCCCAGACCAAGAACGCCCAGGCCGACGCGGCCATCGCGGTGATGCGCGACACCCTGCGGCGCTACATCGAGGACGGCCCGAGCGTGGCCGAGCTCGACGCGGCCAAGAGCAACATCAGCGGCGGTTTCCCGCTCAACATCGCCAGCAACAAGAAGATCGTCGAGTACATCGCCATGATGGGCTTCTACGACTACCCGCTGGACTGGCTGGACACCCTGGTCGGCAAGGTCGAGGCGGTCACGGTCGAGCAGGTGCGCGACGCCTTCCGCCGCCGCCTCGATCCGGCCCTGCTCGCGGCCGTGGTGGTGGGCGGCGAGGCGCCCGTCGGCGCGGCTAATTGAGCCGCGCGGGCGCCAACCGCGTCCGCATCATCGGCGGGGAACACCGCGGCCGCTGGCTGCGTTTTCCCGACGTGCCGGGGCTGCGGCCTACCGCCGACCGGGTGCGCGAGACCCTGTTCAACTGGCTGGCGGCCGAATTGCCTGGCGCGCGCTGTCTCGATCTGTTCGCCGGCAGCGGCGCCCTGGGGCTGGAGGCCTTGTCGCGCGGCGCCGGCTTCGTGCTCCTCGCCGACCAGTCGCGCACCGCGGCGGCCCGGCTGCGCGAGCATCTCGAGGTACTGGGCACCGGCGCGCGCGCCGCGGTGCGCCAGGCCGACGCGTTGCGGCTGCTGGCCCGGCCGCCGGAGCAGCCGTTCGACCTAGTGTTTCTGGACCCGCCCTTTGCCGCCGGCCTGCTCGGGCGGGTGGCCCAGGCGCTGGAGGCGCAGCCCTGGCTGGCGGCCGGCGCCCAGGTCTACCTGGAGCAGGACGCCGCCCACCCCTGGCCGGCACTGCCGGCCAACTGGCAACTGCACCGCGAGGGCCGGGCCGGGCAGGCGGCGTACCGCTTGATGAAACGCATGCGGCCCGAGGGCGCGGATTGCTAAACTCGCCGCTTTGCGGCAACTGACGGGGTCCCATGCATACCGCGGTTTATCCAGGGACTTTCGATCCCATCACCAACGGCCACACCGACCTGATCAAGCGCGCCGCGCAGCTGTTCGATCGGGTCATAGTCGCGGTGGCGCGGGACACCGGCAAAACCCCGGTGTGCGGGGTGGACCAGCGGGTCGACCTGGCGCGGCGGGCGTTACCCGACCTGCCCAATGTCAGCGTGCTGCCCTTCGGCGGCCTGCTGGTCGAGTTCTGCCGTGACCAGGGGGCGCGGGTGGTCATCCGCGGTCTGCGCGCGGTATCCGATTTCGAGTACGAGTTCCAGCTCGCCGGAATGAACCGCCGGCTCGCGCCCGAGGTCGAAACCATATTCCTGACCCCTGCCGAGCAGTACGCCTTCATTTCCTCGACCTTGGTGCGGGAGATCTTCCGCCTCGGTGGCGATGTGTCAGAATTCGTCCACCCCGACGTCCAGCAGGCCCTGCGCGAAAAGTTCTGTTGAGCCGTCCCCGTTTTACGTCAAGCCAGGAGTAAGCCATGGCCCTGATCATCACCGACGAATGCATCAACTGCGACGTGTGCGAGCCCGAGTGCCCGAACGGCGCCATCTACCAGGGCGAGGAGATCTACGAGATCAACCCCGACCTGTGCACCGAGTGCGTGGGCCACTACGAGACCTCGCAGTGCGTCGAGGTGTGCCCGGTCGATTGCATCATCGTCGACCCGGATCGCACCGAGACCAAGGAAGAACTGCAGGCCAAGTACGAGCGCATCACCGCCGAGAAGGCCTGATCCCATCGCTGCGCCCAAGCCGATGAGGCACCGCCCGGGGCTGGCCGCCGTGCGCCGGGTGGCGCTGCTGGTAGTGCTGTGTTGGCAGCCCGTCTGGGCGGCCGAGGTGCTGCCCCGCCAGGCGGCGGTAGCCAGCGCCCATCCCCTCGCCACGGCGGCCGGACTCGACATCCTGGCGGCCGGCGGCAACGCCTTCGACGCAGCGGTCGCGGTCTCGGCGGTGCTGGCCGTGGTCGAACCCTACAGCTCGGGCATCGGCGGCGGTGGCTTCTGGCTGCTGCATCGCCAGTCCGACGGCCGCCAGGTCATGGTGGACGGCCGCGAACGCGCACCGCTGGCCGCGCACCGCGATCTCTACCTGAACGCGCAGGGCGAGGTCATCCCCGGGGCCGCCATCGACGGCCCGCTGGCGGCCGGTATCCCCGGCGCCCCGGCGGCGCTGGTGCACATCGCCGGACACTATGGCCGGCTGCCGCTGGCCCGGAGCCTGGCCCCCGCCATCGACCTGGCGCGCGCGGGCTTCGCGGTCGGCCCCACCTATCACCGGCTGGCCGGATTCCGGCTGGCCGCGCTGCGCGCCTCGCCGGGCGCCGCCGCGACCTTTCTGCACGAGGGCGAGGTCCCGCCGACCGGGCACCTGGTGCAGCAGCCGGCGCTGGCGCAGACCCTGGAACGGCTCGGCCGCGACGGCTTCGACGGGTTTTACCGCGGGCCGGTGGCCGCGGCCCTGGTGCGCGGCGTGCGCGCCGCCGGCGGCATCTGGACCGAGGACGACCTGGCGCAGTACCGGGTGATCGAGCGCGCCCCGGTGTATGGCCGGTACCGGGATCTGCGCATCGTCAGCGCGGCCCCGCCGTCGTCGGGCGGCGTGGCCCTGGTGCAGATGCTTAACCTGCTGGCGGACTACCCGCTCGCTACGCTCGACCAGGCCGACCGCGTCCACACGCTGGCCGAGGTGATGCGCCGTGCCTATCGCGAGCGGGCGAAACACCTGGGCGATCCCGATTTCGTGGACGTGCCGGTGGCGCGCCTGACCGATCCCGGGTATGCGCAGGCCCTCGGCGCCGACCTCCGGCCCGATCGCGCCACCCCCAGCCAGGTGCCGGCCCGGCTGGACCCGCCCCAGGGCCGCGACACCACGCATTTGTCGATCATCGATCGCGAGGGCAACCGGGTCGCCGCCACCCTCAGCATCAATTACCCGTTCGGTTCGGGCTTCATGCCCGAAGGCACGGGCGTGCTGCTGAACGACGAGATGGACGACTTCTCGCTCAAGCCCGGCGTGCCCAACGTCTACGGCCTGGTCGGTGCCGAGGCCAACGCCATCGCGCCCGGCAAGCGCATGCTCTCCAGCATGAGCCCGACCTTCGTCGAGGCGCCCGACCGGGTTGCCATCCTCGGCACCCCGGGCGGCTCGCGCATCATCAGCATGGTGCTGCTGGGCATCCTGGAATTCGCCGAGGGCGCCGGCCCCGAGCACTGGGTCGCCCGGCCGCGCTTCCATCACCAGTACCTGCCCGACGCCATCCAGTTCGAACCCGGCGCCCTGGACGCCGCGACCCAGCAGGCATTGGTGGCCAAGGGTCACCGCCTCGATCCGCAGGCCGACCCCTGGGGCAACATGCAGGCGGTGCTTTGGCACCGCAGCGACGGCAGCGTCAGCGCCGCCAGCGACCCCAGGGGCGAGGGCGCCGCCGCCCTGCGCTGAACCCGCGGACCTTGGCCCCGGGCGCCCTCGGCTACCAAGCGGACCGCGGTCGATGGCTTTGTAGCAGGGCCGCCCCGGCCCGATCGTCAAGTAGGTCGGATCAGCGCAGCCTAACCCGACACCAAGACCGCCAGACCCAAGGCATAAACCGGAATGAGACCCACGCCATGAACAAATCCTCCGCACCCGCCGCCCTGCTGCTTGGCGGCTGCGTCGCCCTCGGCTCCAGGCGGAGCGCGGCCAATGGCTTTGTAGGAGGGCCGCCCCCGGCCCGATCGTCGGGTAGGTCGGGTCAGCGCAGCTAACCCGACACAAAGATCGCCAGACCCAAGGCACAAACCGGAACGAGACCCACGCCATGAACAAATCCTCCGCACCCGCCGCCCTGCTGCTTGGCGGCTTGATCGCCCTCGGCCTGGGCGCCCTCGGCTACCAGCTGGCTGACGGCCTGCTGCGCTTCAAGGCACTGGAGCGCACCGTCAACGTCAAGGGCCTGGCCGAACGCGAGCTGCCGGCCGACGTCGCCATCTGGCCGATCAAGTTCAGCGAGGCCGACAACGACCTCGGCGCCTTGTACGCCACCCTGCAGCGCAAGAACGGCCTGATCAGCGCCTTCCTGGAGCAGGCCGGCTTCGCCAAGGACGAGATCGGCGTGTCCGCGCCCGCCATCGTCGACCGCCAGGCCCAGTCCTACGGCGACGCCAGCCGCGCCGAGTTCCGCTTCACGGGCAGTTCCACCATCACGGTCTACTCGAACCAGGTGGAGCGGGTGCGCAACGCCATGCGCGGGCTGGTCGAACTCGGCAAGCAGGGTGTCGCCATCGCCGGCGAAGACTACGGCAGCCGCCCCGAGTTCCTGTTCACCGGCCTCAACGCCATCAAGCCCGCCATGATCGAAGAGGCGACCACCAACGCCCGCGAGGTGGCGGAGAAATTTGCCCGCGACTCCGCCAGCCGCCTCGGCAAGATCCGCACCGCCAACCAGGGCCTGTTCAGCATCCAGGACCGCGACACCAACACCCCGCACATCAAGCGCGTGCGGGTGGTCTCGACCGTGGAGTACTACCTGGTCGACTGAGCCGTTTACAACAGGTCGACCGGGCTGCGCACGCCCTTGCCGCCGCGTTGCAGCACGTGGGTGTAGATCATGGTGGTGGTGACGTCGGCGTGTCCCAGCAGCTCCTGCACCGTGCGGATGTCATAGCCGTCCTCAAGCAGGTGGGTGGCGAATGAGTGGCGGAACGTGTGGCAGCTGACGCGCTTGCGGATGCCGGCCTGGGCCGCCGGCAGTTTCACCGCTTTCTGCAGCCCCGATTCGTCGACGTGGTGGCGCCGGGTCTGCCCGCTGCGCGGGTCCACCGACAGCCGACCCGAGGGAAACAGGTACTGCCAGCCCGGTTCGCGCGCGGCGTTCGGATACTTGCGCGCCAGCGCCGTGGGTAGGCAAACCGAGCCAAAGCCCCGGTGCAGATCCTCGGCGTGAGTCGACGCGACTGCCGCCAGTTGTTCGCGGAGCCCCGCCGCCAGGCGGTCGGGCAGGGGCACCACCCGATCCTTGCCGCCCTTCCCCTGGCGCACGGTGATCTGGCGGTAGCTGAAATCCACGTCCTTGACCCGCAGTCGCACGCATTCCGTGAGACGCATGCCGGTGCCGTAGAGCAATGCCGCCATCAACCGCGTCGTCCCTTGCAGCCGGTCCAGCAGCGCGCCAACCTCGGCCGGCGCCAGCACCGTGGGCAGTTGCTGTGGACGTTTGGCGCGGACATAGCCGGGGATCTTTCCCAAGGGTTGCTCCAGCACGTCGCGGTACAGGAAGGCCACGGCATTGAGGGCGACACCCTGGTGGCCGCGGCCACCTTGCGGTCCACCGCCAGATGCTCTAAAAACGCCGGAACGGCCGACCCGTCGAGCGCCTTCGGGTCAGGCCACTGATGGAACGCCAGGAACCGCCCTATCCACTCCGCATAGGTCTGTTCGGTCCTGATGGAGTAGCCCCGTGTGCGCAAGACCCGTTCGAATCGCTGCTGCAACGCCGGTGCGCGGGGTCCGAAATTGCGCCGAAATCGACGCGCCGGCCTGGCCGGTCCGACGGGCCGGCGGCTCGCCCGGATCGCGTGCCACCGTCGGGTGCCCGATCCCCAGCGGCCGCGACAGATCCGTCCAATAGCGCCAATCGACGTCCCCGCACCAAGGGACCCGGAGCTGCCCGCAGAACAGAATGCGCAGCGCCTGTACCTGTTGCCGGAATTGCCAGTCGCGCATCGGTTTTCCGCCTATCACGGCCAGATAGGCGTTCAGGTCTTGTGCCGAATGTTGGCGCAGGCGCTGCCCCGGGTGGGCCGCAAGGTAACGCTCCACGTGCTTGCGATACCAGGGCCGAACGTCTTCGGGCACCCCGGCTTCTGCCAGCAGTTGCAGGTAGTTACGCCAAAACAGCCGCACCTGCTCGGTGCGCGCTGGGGTGTCCGATTGAGTCATCGCTCGCCCTCCGTGGCAAGGAAATCAGGCCCCGGCCGCAGCGGTGGACCGGGGACACACCGTCGGAGGATAGGCGGAATCCGTCTATGTCCGCAAACGTGGAATCCGTCTAGTACTACTGTGTTGAACTGAGCCGCTTCGCGGCAGCCTTGCCGGCCCCTGCTGCCGTACTCACGTCGTTGCCCTGAGCGCGAGCCACACTTCTCCTTACCCCCGACGGGGTGGCTGTTTGACCACAGAGGAGAAGCGCTATGCATCCACTACGACAAGCGATGCTGGAGGCCATGCAGGTGCGAGGCTTTGCTGCGCGTACGCAAGCAAGCTACCTGAGCGCGGTACAGCAGTTGGCGGGGCACTACGGTCGCTCACCGGCGCGCCTGAGCGATAAGGAGATCCAGGCGTACTTTCTGCACCTGGTGCGGGATCGGCACCTGGCGCCGGCCAGTTGCCGCTTATATCTGAACGGCATTGTGTTTCTGTTCCGCCAGGTGCTGCATCGGGAGCTGCGGGCGGCGATCGAGCTGCCGAAGCTGCCGCAGCGCATACCGCAGCTGCTGACCCGCAAGGAGGTGGCTGCCATTGTGGCGGCGGCGCCGCCGGGCAAGCATCGGATGGCCTTGATGCTGGCCTATGCCTGTGGGCTGCGGCTCAACGAGTTGGTGCATCTGAAGGTCGGCGATATCGACGGCGAACGCAAACTGTTGCACGTTCGCCAGGGTAAAGGGGCGAAGGATCGGCTGGTCGAATTGCCGGAGCAGCTGCTGTTGGCGCTGCGCGCGTACTGGCGGGCGCAGCGCCCGGTACAGTGGCTGTTCCCCGGCCGCAACCCGCAAGAGCCGATGCGCGACGGCACCCTCGGCAAGGTGTTCAGCGCCGCGAAGCGGCGTGCCGGCGTGACCAAGACCGGTGGCATCCACAGCCTGCGGCATGCTTACGCCACCCACCAGTTGGCGGCGGGAATGCCGTTGGTCAAGTTGCAGGCGCAACTGGGACATCGCGATATCCAGACCACCCTGCGCTATCTGCACTGGCTACCCTGCGCGCAGGGCGGCGGCAAGGCGGCCGACCTGTTGGCGGAGCTGGAGGTGGACCATGCACACTGACCTGCAAACGGTGCTGCGGCGCTTTTTGGATGACTACCGCCAGGCGCACCGTCTGAGTCCGCGCGAAGCCGAGGTGTGTCGCCACATTCTTGGCTGCCGCACCGCGTCGATGGGTGGTGTGGAACGGTGCTGCGACCGGTGTGGCCACTGCCGCATCGATTACTGCGCCTGCCGGGATCGGCATTGCCCCAAGTGCCAGTGGCGGGCCAGCGACGCCTGGGTTGAGCGCCAGTGCGCGCACCTGCTGCCGGTCACCTACTATCACGTGGTGTTCACCCTGCCGCACGAACTGAACCCCTGGGTGGCGCGGCATCCGGCGCGGCTCTACCGCGCCTGGTTCGAGGCGGTGTGGGCGACGCTGAAGGCCTTTGGCGCCGACCCCAAGCGCCTCGGCGGTCAACTGGGTGCGACCCTGGTGCTGCACACCTGGGGGCAGCAACTGTGGCGCCATGTACACATCCACTGCCTGATCCCTGGTGGCGCCATCGATCCGGCCGGGCACTGGCACGCGGCCCGCAGCAGCTACCTGTTCCCGAACTAGGCGCTGGCGCGGCAGGTGCGGGGCAAGCTGGTCAGTCTGTTGCGCCAGGCATGGCAGCACGGCGAGCTGCCGCGGCTGGCGGACGGTGCGGCGGTGGACGCGACCCTCGACAGCGTGATGGCGAAGGACTGGGTGGTGTACACCAAGCCCTGGCTGCAGCGGGCACAGACGGTGCTCGAATACCTGGCGCGCTACAGCTTCCGCACCGCCCTGAGCGATGCCCGGCTGGCGGGCATCGAGGGGGACAACGTGGGCTTGCGCTACAAGGACTACGCGGACGACAACCGGTGGAAAACGCTGCCCCTGCAAGGCGGGGAGCTGATCCGCCGGTTCCTGCTGCATGTCCTGCCCAAGGGGCTGATGCGTATCCGTCACTACGGGTTCCTGGCCAATCGTTGCCGTAGCGCCAAGCTGGCGAAGGTACGGGCGGCGCTGCGCAGCCCCGCGCCGCCCAAGAGAGCCGCCGAAGGTGACAACGCCCGCCTGCGGGACGACTGGCCCTGTCCGCAATGCCATCGGGGGCAACTACGTCCGATCATGACCCTCGCGCCACGCTGGGCCGGCAGCGGCTGACAGGACCCTGAGCGGCAGACCCGGCAAGGACGCGGTGCGGCCTTGCAGGCGCAAACGACGCCTGTCGGTCCCGCTCGGCCAGTGCTTGGGAAAACCGGGAAATCGGGTAAACTCCGAGGCAGACAAACAACAAAATCGACCGCCCCGGTAGGCTCATGACAAGCCGCGCGGTCCAGCAACAGCGGCGCAGGGAGGGCCGATGCCGACACCAATCCAGGCCGGATCAATACAATCCCCTTTATATAAAGTGTGCACTGGCCTGGCCCCGGCAGGCGGCTCAGTTCAACAGGCGATTACCCGCCATGCTGCGCACGGCGAATAATCGCTAAGACGTTAAGCGCAATGCCCTTGACTTGAGCATCGCCTCACCGCGTCCGCCGATACTGCGGCTGGAAACCAGGCACGCGGACCTTCTTTAGATGCCGTGGATACGCTCGGTCTGGCGGTATTGTCTCAACGGCATCGGCCATGCTCTGCAGTAACCGCCAGCACAGCGCCAAAGGCGCGGTATGCAAGATACTCCCTTGAACCATTTGGTTCAGAGTCTGAGCATGACAAAGGCCTGTGACAGTGCGGCGGAAAGCACAAGAAGCACGCTATGGAATAATTTCATCATTAAATGCTCTTATATTAGCCAGAAGCCACAACCTCTGTGTGTCCAATTCTTCGCTACGCAACGTTCGCCATAACCGGCGTGCAACAGCAGAGCGAAGCGGCGCTTTTGCACGTCCGAGTTGATGACCTTGTTAGGGTTCATGCTGACTTGGCTCCCCACGGGTACATGCGGGGCACTAAGACCGCAAAAGCAGTTGCAATCAATACGGAAATGGCTGTCCCATACAGAAATACAGTCCACGTAGTTGGCTTTAGCGCACCCAAAGCAATTATCAAAAACAGCATGGGAAGGTCTAAATAATGTGTAAAGGTTGGGATGAGTTTTGCCCGTTCCATTTCCAGTTCTGGTGTTACCTCTCCCTTACCGAGAGCAACCTTTGTAATCCGCCTTAGTTTCATGAAATACAGCCTTGTTATTGTATTTCCCTCGATGAATTCAAACGCGAACAGAATGATCATTCCAGCAAGCCAAGGTACTTTGAGAAAATCCCAGCCGCCATAAAACTGAACGGTAAGCCACGTACCCGAAACCAGAAGAATGATTGCCCCTGGTACCACAATGCCGTCGTAGAACACGGCAATGTAGCGAACAGCCTCAGAGAATCGAATTAAATCTCGATGCTGCCGGGAGCGTAGATCGGTAAGCCAAACTCCTATCAGTCCAGCACCCATCAATACAACGCCCAAAATGTGGAAGTATTTTAGTAATGAGTATTCCATTTGACGACCACTCTTGAACCCTAACGCCAAGGTAAGCGGCGCGCGGCAACGAGCGCCAGCTCGCGCGAGAATGGCGAAGCAAGGCGCGAGCCGGTGCGCAGTGCTGCGCGTCCGAGTGAGCCGCAGGCGAACGGCTTGACCGCCTGGTTATGCCAGCCTATAGTACCAATTATTGGTACTTCCTTAAGATTCCCCCAATGAGCAAGAACACAAGCATTACCCTTGGCGAGCATTTCGATTCGTTTATTACCAAGCAGCTTGAAAGCGGCCGCTATGCCTCGACGAGCGAAGTTGTTCGGGCCGGGCTGCGCTTGCTCGAAGAGGAAGAAACCAAACTCTCCACGCTTCGGAAGATGCTTGACGAGGGCGAGGCAAGCGCTTTTGTTGAGTACACGCTTAGTGGCCTGATTGAGGAATTGGATAGCGAAAATCACTGATGCCTCGCTTCAAAATAAAGGCCACAGCCAGAGCCGACTTGAAGAGAATTGCCAAATTCACCGAACACACCTGGGGCCGCGAACGGCGTAACAGCTACTTGACCGAACTCGACCAAGGGTTTCATCGGTTGGCCGACAACTCTGAGCTTGGCCTAGCCTGCGACCATATTCGTTCAGGCTATCGCGTATTCCCAATACGTAGCCATCTGATCTTCTACAAGCTCGCCTCCGACAAAACGCCTGAAATCATCCGCGTGCTGCATAAACGCATGAATGTATCCTCGCGTCTTTTGAAGGCATAACGTTTGCTATCAGCCGCGCGAGGTACGAGCGTCGTCTGCATGGCCTTGTTGGGCGTTCCTGTCGCTGATCAATCGAGCCATTGCGAATCGCGTCAGTTGAACGCCGTTTCGTTCTACGAATTGTTCCTCGACAATGCCAAAACCCATTGATTCAAAAAACGGCCGAGCCTCAATGCTGGCCTCCGTCGATATCCTCCTGACTCCCTTAGCATCAAGGCGCTGCACTGCCACCTGACACAACTTTGATACCACGCCTTGGCGCATGAACGCTGGAGCTGTGTAAAGAAGCTCTATGTGCCCCATGCCGGTATAAGAGATAAAACCAACCATCACCCTGTCAACTTCCGCCACCAGGGTTTCCAAGAGGGCCAGTCGAGACCGCCATTGCACTATATCCGGAGGTTCAGGAGCCCAAGCGGCCAATTGCGCCTCGGTATAGCTTCGAGCAGCAATCTGGTGCACCGATTCGGTAAACAAGGCGGCTATTGAAGGCACGTCACCGTTATTGGCCGTTCTTATGCGCATCACTCAAGCTTTATGTCGCCTAACGCCTTGTTCAGCGGCCCCAAATGCGGAGCGCCTTTTTGGGGAACAATGCCGAAGGCATGCCCAAAAAGGCGCGCAGTGTTTGGGGTCCGCTGGAACTACTTGTTAGAAGCGATTTGCTCAAGGCGCTCAGCCAGCCAAACCTTAATTACCGATTGACGCGTAACGCCCAAACGCCCTGCCTCCCGATCGAGGGATTCGACCATCCAGGCCGGAAAATCGACATTTACCCTGCGCTGTTCCTGAAGGGGCCTCCGCGCTTTGGACAGATCCAAGGATTCGGTGACATCTTCACCTTTCTCGAATTTCGCATCGAAGCTCTTAGCCTTCATAAATTGCTACCTCTTCAACCCGTGAGCGGCGCACCGAGATTATTCGGATGTTGCCATCTCGGGGCGTAATCACCGCCGACCAATGCTTTCCTTCGATTTTTCCGATTACCAAGAAACGCTCTTCATCGGAGGTTAATGCTGGAATTTCAATGAGATAGGGGTCGCTCCAGAGCACTTGGGCTTCGACGAAATCGATGCCGTGTTTGCGCCGATTGCTGTTGCTCTTTCGCTCAT
>JBFZDU010000517.1:0-4361 GCA_041307205.1 Gammaproteobacteria bacterium
GCGTCCCCCGGGTACCGCAGAGCAGGGACTGAAGTGCACCGTGCGCGTGCGACTCGGGCCGAGCGGCTCGGTGCTGCTGGTCAACGTGGTACAGTCCAGCGGCAACGGCGCCTTCGATCGTTCAGTCGAGGCGGCGGTGCGCAAGGCGGAACCGCTGCCGATGCCGACCTCAGAGCGTCTCAAGGCGCAGTTCCGTGAACTGACCTTCGTTTTCGATCCCGCCAGATGATGTAGATAAAGAGGCCATGCGAAACCTATTGCTGGTATTTGTATTGCTGTGGCAGGCGCAGGCTGCCGCTCTCACCATTGAAATTACCCAGGGTGCCGAAGGCGCGCTGCCGATCGCCATCGTGCCCTTTGGCTGGAGCGGCGGCGGCAACCCGCCCGGTCAGGACGTGGCCGCCGTGGTCGCCGCTGACCTGGCGCGAAGTGGCCGCTTCAAGCCGCTGGACGTGGCGGACATGCTGGCGCGACCGACCAGCGGCAACACCGTCGATTTCCGCGACTGGCGCGCGCTGGCCATGGACAACCTGGTGGTGGGCGAGGTGAGTCCCAATGGCCCGGGCGGTTACCTGGTCAAGTTCCAGCTGTTTGACGTGTTTCGCGGCGAGCAGATCGCCGGCTACAGCATCCCGACCACCGAGCGCGATCTGCGCGCCGCGGCACACCACATCGCGGACATCATTTACGAGACCCTGACCGGCCAACCGGGGGCCTTCGCCACCCGCATTGCCTATGTGACCTCGACGCGCGGCAAGGACGGCAAGGACCGCGTGGTGCTGGAGGTGGCCGACGCCGACGGTCACAACCCGCAGACCATCGTTTCCTCGACCGAACCCCTGATGTCGCCGGCCTGGTCTCCGGATGGGCGCAGGCTGGCGTACGTGTCGTTCGAGCAGGGGAAGCCGTCCATCTGGGTGCAGGAGGTGTTCACCGGCCGGCGCGAGAAGCTCGCTAGCTTCAAGGGGATCAACGGCGCGCCGGCCTGGTCACCAGACGGCCGTTCGCTGGCCCTGACCCTGTCCAAGGACGGCAACCCGGACATCTTCGTGATGGATTTGGCACGGCGCAGCCTGCGGGCGATGACCCGCCATGCGGCGATTGATACCGAGCCCGCCTGGTCGCCGGATGGCCGCTACCTGGTGTTCACCTCGGACCGCGGCGGCGCGCCGCAGATCTATCGGGTGGCGGCGGCCGGCGGCGACGCCGAGCGCCTCACCTTCGAGGGTGCTTATAACGCACGCGCCTCCTATTCCCCCGGGGGCCGCGAATTGACGCTGGTGACACGCGTGAACAACAAGTACCGCATTGCGGTGCTGGATCTACAGAGCCGGAGTCTGCGCGTACTGAGCGATGGCAGTCTCGATGAATCGCCTAGTTTCGCGCCGAACGGCAGCATGATAATTTACGCGACGCGTGCCCAAGGTCGCGGCGTTTTGGCCGCGGTTTCCACCGACGGGCGGGTACGCCAGCGCCTGGGCGTGCAAGCCGGCGACGTGCGTGAGCCAGTCTGGTCCCCCTACTATCAGCGAGAGAGCAGTAAATGAAATCCGTGCGTTGTTGTACCTGGAGCCTGGTGCTCCTGTTGGCCCTGTTTGCTGCCGGCTGCAGTTCGACCGGCAAAAAGGATGGTGATGGCGGCGCTGCGGTCGAGGATCGCAGCGGCGATGGCGCCCTGACCAGCGGTGCCGCTGCGGGTGGCGCCTGGACCGGCAACCCATTGGATAACCCCGACAGTCCGCTTTACCAGAAGGTGATTTACTTCGAGTTCGATCAGAGCGACATCCGCCCCGAGGATTACGGCACCCTGCGCGCCCACGCCGACTATCTGGCGAATAACCGTAACCTCAGCATCACCGTCGAAGGGCATGCCGACGAGCGTGGTTCGCGCGAGTACAACATCGCCCTGGGCGAGCGCCGGGCGAATACCGTCAAGCGCTTCCTGGAGGCCGAAGGTGTGGACCCGAACCAGCTCAGCACCGTCAGCTATGGCGAGGAACGCCCCGAAATGAGCGGCAGCGACGAACACGCCTGGGCGCGTAACCGCCGCGCCGTTCTGGACTATTGACGGATCGTCCGATGTCTCGACTCGGCATGGTCCTGCTGATCGGGATGGCGGCGGCGACCGCGGTGGCGGCGCCGCCTGCCGGCACGCCCGAGCAACGCCTGGAACGGCTCGAGCGGCGGGTCGAGCTGATCACGGAGCTCACGCTGCAGCTCGATGCGCTGCGGCGTGAAAACCGCGAACTGCGCGGGCTGATAGAGGAGCAGCAGCACGCCATCGCCACCCTGGAAGGCAAGCAGCGCGATCTGTACTTGGACATGGACCAGCGGCTGTCGCAGTTGCAGGGCAGCCCGGTCCCGGCCGCACCGGCCACGCCACCGCTGGATCCCGCGGCAGCTATGACCCCGGCTAGCTCGCCGTCCGCCGATCCGGCGCAGGAAGCGGCTGATTACCAGGCTGCCTACGACTTGTTGCGACCCGAGCAACGCCGCTACACCGAGGCCATAGAGGCCTTCCGGTCCTTCCTGGTCAAGTACCCCAACGGCAAACTCGCCGACAATGCGCAGTATTGGCTGGCCGAGGCCAGCTATGTCACCCAGGACAACGCGACGGCCCTGGTCGAGTTTCAAACCCTGGTCGAGCTGTTCCCGTACAGCACCAAGGTGCCTGGTGCGCTGTTGAAAATCGGTTACATCCAGCATGCGAGCGGACAGCTCGACGAGGCGCGCGGCACCCTCGGCCAGGTGGTCGACAGCTACCCTGGCACCCCTGCGGCCGACATGGCAAAACAGCGCCTGGAGCGGATTGCCCGAGAAGCGCGCTGACCGGCGCACGTTCCCGCCCGCCCTGGACATGCCGCGCCTGCGCATCACCGAGATCTTCCTGTCGTTGCAGGGCGAGAGCCGCTCGGTCGGCCTGCCCACGGCGTTCGTTCGGCTGACGGGGTGCCCATTGCGCTGCGGCTATTGCGACACCGCCTATGCCTTCAAGGGCGGCGAGTGGTTGGAGCTGGAGGAGATTCTGGCGCGCGTCGCCGCTTGCGGGGTCCGCCATGTCTGCCTCACCGGTGGCGAGCCGCTGGCGCAACGCGAGTGTCACGACCTGCTGAAGGCGCTGTGCGATGCCGGTCACGAGGTCTCGCTGGAAACCAGCGGGGCCCTGGATGTGTGCGGCGTCGATGCGCGGGTGAGCCGGGTAATGGATCTGAAGACCCCGGGTTCGGGCGAATCGACGCGGAATCGTTATGAAAACCTCCGGTGCCTGACGGCCCGCGATCAGCTCAAGTTCGTGATCTGCGATGCCGCGGATTACCGTTGGAGCTGCGAGCAACTGCGGCAGCATCGGTTGGCGGAGCGTTGCGAGGTATTGTTTTCCCCCTGTCACGGCAGGCTGCCGGCCAGCGAACTTGCCGACTGGATCGTGCGTGACCGATTGCCGGTGCGGTTTCAGCTGCAATTGCACAAACTCCTGTGGGGCGACGTCCCCGGGCACTGATCACCGAGCGGAGATATCGCTTTGACCCTGGCTATCCTGCAGTTGTGCGCCGGCCTGGCGCTCTTGTACTACGGCGCCGAATTCCTGGTTCGCGGCAGCGCCACCCTGGCCGGACGGCTGGGGCTGACGCCGCTGGTGATCGGTCTGACCGTGGTGGCTTTCGGCACCAGCGCGCCTGAACTCGCGGTCAGCGTCGCGGCGGCTTGGGACGGAAATGGCGGCTTGGCCGCCGGCAACGTGATCGGTTCCAACATCGGCAACATCGCGTTGATCCTGGGTGTTTCGGCCCTGATCGCCCCGCTCGCCGTGCACGCCAACATCATCCGTGTCGATATCCCCATACTGATCGCCGTGTCGGTGCTGGTCGTGTTGGTGTGCCTGGACGGCGGGCTGGCGCGTTGGGATGGCCTGGGCCTGAGCGCCGGCTTGCTCGCCTATATCGTATTCAGCGTGATCATGGCGCGGCGCGAGCGCTCCCGGGAACTGGCGGCGGAATTCGGTGCCGAGGTGCCCAAGCCCACTGGCAGCTTGGGCGCGGATCTGGGATTGGTGGCCGGCGGCCTGGTGTTACTGGTACTCGGGGCGCGCTGGTTGGTCGCGGGCGCGGTGTTCATCGCCGAGGACTTCGGGGTCAGTCAGGCGGTGATCGGACTGACGCTGGTTGCCCTGGGCACCAGCCTGCCCGAGCTGGCGACCTCGGTGGTGGCGGCGTTGCGGCGCCATACCGATCTGGCGGTGGGTAACATCATCGGTTCGAACATTTTCAACCTGCTGGGTATCCTGGGCGTGTCGTCGGCCCTGGTGCCCTACGAGGTGACCGGCATTCGCCTGGTCGACTGGCTGGCGATGGTCGGCGTCGCAG
>JBFZDU010000518.1:0-2987 GCA_041307205.1 Gammaproteobacteria bacterium
AAATAAACGAATTGGCAGACCTCACAAAGCGCCGCCCTTTTGCCTCCATTCGCTTATCCGCTGGTTCATTCGTTGACGGTAACCTCGACTTTGCCAGGACCCTGGATAATCGCCTACTTGAGACCGTATCAGGTTGGGGACAATGTTTGCGCGTGAAATGAGGGGTCCGCTTCGTAATTTGGTCCAATAACGGCCGGTGAGTCCGGCAAAATAGAAGGGGCCAGCCCTCACGGGTTGGGGTATACTATACCCAAGCAACAATCCACAAGGAGGGCTGGCGCGATGCAGTATACCACACCCGTCTCCCGACTGACAATTGTTCACCGACGATTACACGGCCTGGTTATTCTCACGTGCTTGATCCTGGCGCTGATGGGTCGCATGCCGGACAGTACCCCGGGGTGGGTCACCTGTCCGCCGAGCGTGTATGCACTCAGCATGACACCCCGCCGCCGGGCGCGGCGTTGGAACTCAGCGAATCGGAGGGATCAACCCTGGTCTAGCGGCAGGGAGTACGTGGCGCACACCTGGCCGATCCCAGTGCTGCGGAGTGGCGTGTTGGCCGGCCTATGGCTGGCTGGCGGTCGCGTTGGCCCGGCGTGGATCATCCACTTGCCGTGGGTAGTTTGGTTGTGGGAGGTAATGGGTCGATGCTGGCCGTGGCTGGCCCGCCAGCCGGAGTGGGTGTGGGGGCAGCGACTAAGCCACGTGATCGAACGTGGGACGCTATGGGCGGCGCTGGGCCTGGCCTTGGGCCACGTCAGGCACACGCTCGGCAGTGAATCGGTGAGCGGACCTCTGGAGCCCCTGGGGTGGGACGTGACGGGCTGGCCCGTATGGGGGTTGGGGTGTGTCGTGTGTGGTCAAGACACCCCGTCGGCGGCGATCGAAGCCACCGCGGAAGGTGAGTATCGGGTCACGCTGTGTGGCCACTTCACGTTGGCAGTCGCCCAGGGTGATCCCTTCCGCAAGCGGATGCTGATGATCTTCCTACGCCAGTTGCAGGTCCCGGACGAGCGGCGGGCCAGCCGGCGCACGCGGGACGGTCGTACGCCGTTTGTCCGCCAGCAGTGGCTGGCGCAAGCTCTGGGCGTACCCCACCCTGACCTGAGCCGGTGGGAGCGCTATTGGCAGACGGGCGACTGGCGACGATTACTGAGCCAGCGTGCCGGGGATGTCCTGACGTTGGAGCTTCAACAGCAAATCATCACGACGTGGGCGCACTGGCCGCAGTGGAACGCCAGCGAGGTGCAGGCCTTTCTGGTTCAGCAGGGGGCGACTGTCACCCGCAGCCAGGTAGAGCAGGCGGCGCGCGACAGTGGCTGGCAGATTGTGCGGTCGGAACTGGGGCGATTATGTGTGCAACGCGGGGAGGGTCTGCGGCTGCGTGAAGGATGGCTGATCGGCGAGTTGTTGGCCCAAAACGAGCTGCTGCTGACCCGCCTGGCGTCAGGACAAGGACTCACACCCGAAGAACGACTGGAGGAGGCGACACTTCGGGCGGCAAGTAGCGCCACGGGGTTGGCGGCACGGCCGTCTATCCCAGCCAAGCCGTGGCTGAGACGGGTGGAATGGTTGCTGTTCGGGCCGTGGGAAGCGCTGGAGGATGACAGCATCCGGTGTACCTACTGCGATTCGAGCCAGGTGGGTCGCAAGAGCAGCCAGCCGCGTGTCAAGCGCTTTCTGGATGAGCACGGACAGAAGCAGACGGTCGCGGTGTATCGCTACTACTGCCACAACCCGGCGTGCGACAAGGGGAGCTTCACGGCTCTACCACCCGGCTTGGTGCCCTACTCGCGGCATCGGCTCGAGGTGCACGCCCTGGCGGTGCAAGGCTATGCCTGGTCTCGCAGCACCTACCGGCGGGTAGCGGACGGGCTAGGGATCACGACGCAGACGTGCTACCGCTGGGTGAGTGCGTTTGGGCATGATCTGCTGCCGGTGGCGGCGCTGTTTGGGGTGGTCAAATCCAGCGGGGTGGTGGGCGTGGACGAGAAATGGGTCAAGGTGCCGAAGAACGACAAGCCGGTCGGGAAGATGCGGAAATGGATGTATGTCTACCTGGCGGTGGACGTGTACACGTATGACTTGTTACATATCGCCGTCTATCCTGAGAACACGGCGTACAGCACCCGGGCGTTCCTGCTGGCGCTGCGGGCCAAAGGCTACCGACCCCGGGTGATCGTGACCGACCTGCGCCGGGAGTATGGCCCGGCGATTGGCGAAATCTTCCCCAACGCCGAGCATCACGTGTGCATCTTCCATGCCTTGAAGGGGGTGCATCGCCAAGTGCGCGACATCTATGGGACAGACGGGGCGAAAACCGACCCGGCGGTGGTCGCCTTGCGCCAGGCGATCGACGATATCTTCGATACCCGGACGAAACGCACCGCGCAGCGACGGTATGAGGCGGTGCTGGCCCTGCGAGACAAGTACGCGGCGGACAAACCGGAAGTGGCTGCGGTGTTTGATTCGCTGGAGGAGCACTGGCCGAAGCTGGTGAATGCCATCGAGAGTGATCTCATCCCGACGACCAACAATGCCGTGGGGTTGGTGATCCGGCGCTTTGACCAGCACTACCAGAACTTCTGTGGGTTTGAGTCGTTGGAGACAGCGCGCGTTTCCCTGGGCGTGTTCGAGAAGGTGTATCGGTTTACGCCGTTTACCCAGGATGCACAGCCCCGGGTGCGCGGCAAGTCACCGCTGGAGCTGGCCGGCTACCCAGTGGCCCAGTTGCCGATGGCGTCGGTCTGTCGCGGCTGGGCGCTGGCTCCCTCCACCGAGCCGGTCGGAAATGTTGTCCCTAACCCGTGACGGTCCCGCTTCGACGGTAGCCAAATCCCGCCGGGTGTGGTACAATAGGCCAGAGGCTATACCCTTGGCGCGCGCCGGCGCGCGTCAGTGCGCGAAGGAGGCCGACCATGCATCCTCTGGTGAGGCTGGCCCGCCAGGCCATTCAGGCATACGTGGAGACGGGGCAGGTCATC
>JBFZDU010000519.1:0-5290 GCA_041307205.1 Gammaproteobacteria bacterium
GAGATCGGCTTCGACGGTTTTGCCGTGGGCGGTCTGTCGGTGGGCGAGCCGCCGGCCGATCGCTGGCGCATCCTCGACGCGCTGGCGATGACCCTGCCGGCGGACCGGCCCCGCTACCTGATGGGCGTGGGGACTCCGGAGGACATCGTGGAGGGGGTGCGCCGCGGCATCGACATGTTCGACTGCGTCATGCCCACCCGCAATGCGCGCAATGGCCACCTGTTCACCCACGGCGGCGTGGTGCGGATCAAGAACGCCGTGCACAGGCGCGACACCGGGCCCTTGGACCCGGACTGCGATTGCTATACCTGCCGCAACTACTCGCGGGCCTATCTGCGTCACCTGCACAGCTGCAACGAGATCCTCGGTGCGCGCCTCAATACCATCCACAACCTGAGCTACTATCAGGCCCTGATGCGCGATCTGCGCGGCGCCATCGCGCGCGGCGGCTTCGACAGCTTCCGCACCGATTTCTATGCCCGGCGCGGCGCGGCGTTGCCGCTTTGATGGCGCCGCCGGGGCGGGCTTACAAACTCAGCACGTTCCTGTGGCATAATGGCGCGCCTTTGAAACGGGCGGGGGCCGCCGCGACGCGCCGGCCCCCTTGTTTTATTGCAGCACGGAGTGTGTCCATGAGTTTTCTGATTTCAGACGCTTGGGCCCAGGCGCCTGCGCCGGCGGCGCCCGGTGGCGGCGCGATGAGCTGGATCTTCCTGATAGGCATGTTTGCCATCATGTACTTCTTCCTCATCCGTCCCCAGGTGAAGCGCCAAAAAGAACACAAAAGGATGGTCGAAGCCCTCAAGAAGGGCGACGAGGTCCAGACCATGGGTGGGCTGATGGGCAAGGTGGCCGATCTGGGTGAGAACTTCATCAAGCTGGAGGTCGCCGATGGCCTGATCGTGACGGTGCGCCGTGCCTCGGTCGAGGCCATCATGCCCAAGGGCAGCCTCAAGGAACTCGAATAACCCATCAAGTCGACCGCGCCGGACCAGTCTGCTCGGCGTGGACGCACCAAAAGAACTTTCCAACCATGCTGAACCGATATCCTCTGTGGAAGAACCTGCTCGTCCTGATCGTTGTATTAGGCGGTAGTCTGTATGCCCTGCCCAACCTGTTCGGCCAGGATCCGGCCCTGGACATCTCCGGCAACCGCGGCGCGGTCGTGGATCAGGTCATGGAGAGCCGGGTGCGTGAGGCCCTGGAAAAGGCCGGCGTACCGTTCAAACGGACGGAACTGCGCGAAGGTCGCCTGCTGGTGCGCTTTCTCCACCCCGAGGCGCAGTTGCAGGGCCAGCAGGTGATTGCCGGTGTCCTGAGTCAGGACTACAGCCATGCCCTGACCCTGTCGCCGGACGTGCCCGGTTGGTTGACCGCCATCGGCGGCCAGTCCGTGAACCTGGGGCTGGACCTGCGCGGTGGCATCCACGTACTGATCGATGTCGACATGGACGCGGCGCTGACCGATCGGCTGGCCGCTTACGAGGGCGATGTCCGGGCCTTCCTGCGCGACCAGAAGATCCGCTATCTGAGCGTCGACGCCAAGCCGGCTGCGGTGGAGATCAATTTCAGCGACCCGGCCGAGCGCAACAAGGCCGAAGCGCTGCTCGCCAACGAGTATCGTGACCTGTCGATCAAGACGCGAGACCAGGGCGGCGCCTTCTATGCGACCCTGGCGCTGACCCCCACAGGCGAGCGCGAGATCCGCAAGGCGGCACTCGCCCAGAACATCACCACCATTCGCAACCGCGTCAACGCCTTGGGTGTCGCCGAGCCGCTGGTGCAGCAGCAGGGCGACCGGCGCATCGTGGTGGAACTGCCCGGGGTTCAGGACCCGACGCGGGTCAAGGAACTGCTCAGCGCCACCGCCACCCTGGAGTACCGCCTGGTCGATACCGAGCACGACGTGCAGGACGCCCTGGCTGGGCGCGTGCCACCAGGTGCGCGGCTTTACACAGTCAAGGAAGACGGTCGGCCGATCCTGCTCAATCGCCGCGTTATAGTCACCGGTGACCAGATGGTCGACGCTCGTTCCGGATTCGACCAGCGTACCGGCTCGCCGATGGTCAGCGTGACGCTCGATGGCAAGGGCGCCAAGCGCATGCTCGACGTCACCACCGAAAACGTCGGTCGGCCGATGGCCGTGGTGTTTAAGGAAAGCCGCGTGGTGGGACGCGATGCCGAGGGCAAGCCCGTCAAGCAATGGGTGGAGGAGGTGATCAGCGTTGCCAACATCCTCGAACCCTTCGGTCGGCGCTTTCAGACCACCGGCCTCGACAGCCCGCAGGAAGCGCACAACCTGGCGCTGTTGCTGCGCGCCGGCGCCCTGGCCGCGCCCATCAATATCGTCGAGGAACGCACCATCGGCCCCAGCCTGGGTCAGGACAACATCGATCAGGGCATGATCTCGGTCATGGTGGGCCTGATCGCCGTGATGATCGTGATGGCCGTGTACTACAAGGTCTTCGGCATGATCGCGAACCTGGCCCTGCTGATGAACCTGGTACTCATCATGGCCATTCTCTCATTGTTGCAGGCCACCCTGACCATGCCGGGCATCGCGGGCATAGTGCTCACCGTCGGCATGGCAGTGGACGCCAACGTGCTCATCTACGAGCGTATCCGCGAGGAGCTGGGGATTGGCTCGACGCCGCAGGCCAGTATCCACGCCGGCTACGAACGGGCCTTCAGCTCCATCCTGGATGCCAACATCACGACGCTGATCGCCGCCATCGTGCTGTTCTCGATCGGCAGCGGCCCGGTACGCGGTTTTGCGGTGACCCTCGCCATCGGCATCGTCACCTCGATGTTCACGGCCTTGCTCGGCACCCGTGCCGTGATCAACTACATCTACGGCGGCAAACGCGTGGCGAAGCTCGCCATCTAGCCGCGGAGACCAGTCATGGAAATCGTCAGCAAGAATCTCAATATCGATTTCATGCGGGTGCGGCGCCCGGCCGTTCTGCTGTCCGTGGCCTGGCTCGCTGTTGCCGTCGTCGCGCTGCTGGTGCGCGGCCTCAATTTCGGCATCGATTTCACCGGTGGCACCCTGATCGAGGTCGGCTATGAGCAGGACGTCCAGCTCGAGCCGGTGCGTGAGGCGCTCACCGCGGCCGGCTTTGGCAGCGCCGCAGTGCAGCGTTTCGGTACCCCCCGCGACCTGCTGATCCGCCTGGCCCCCGAGGCCGGCGGCGAGACGATCAGCGCCGAACTGAGCGACCGGGTGCTTGCCACCCTGAGTGAGGCGTCGCCCGGCAAGGTCGAACTGCGCCGGGTGGAGTTCGTCGGCCCGCAGGTCGGCGACGAACTGGCCGAGGATGGCGCGCTGGCGGTGCTGGTCGCCCTGTTGGCCATTCTGATTTATGTCGCCCTGCGCTTCGAGTGGCGGTTTGCGGTCGGTGCGGTCGCGGCTCTGGCCCACGACGTGCTGTTCACCGTGGGACTGTTCGCCCTGCTGCAGATCGAGTTCGATCTGCCGGTGTTGGCCGCGGTGCTGGCGGTGATCGGCTATTCGCTGAACGATACGATCGTGATCTTCGATCGGGTGCGCGAAAACTTCCGCAAGCTGCGCAAGGGCGAGCCCCCGGAAATCGTCAACACCTCCATCAACCAGACCATGGCCCGCACCATCATGACCTCGGGCACTACGCTGGTGGTGCTGCTGGCCCTGTTCTTCCTCGGTGGCGAGAACGTCCATGGCTTCGCCTTGGCCCTGATCGTCGGTGTGGTGATCGGGACCTACTCGACCATCTACATCGCATCGGCGGTCGCCCTGTGGCTCGGTGTGAGCAAGGCGGACCTGATGCCGGTGCAGAAGGAAGGGGAAGTGGTCGACGAACAGCCGTAGCCGCCACGCTGGCTCGGCCGCGGGGTAGATTGCTCGCGGCTTTGGCTGCGACCCATCCAGCCGGGGGCCAGGGATGGTCGGACGTTCCTCGCGAGGCGTCAGCCTGCTCGCACGAGGGCGCCTCGTCAGCGGCTGGCCGCGTGCCCTCTCTGGTCGACCCTGGATCGGGCCGCCGTTGGCTCAGCCGCCGCGGCTCTCGTCGTCAAAGCGCGCCAGCAATGCGTTCAAACGTTCGCCGAGCGCTTGCTGGTACGGGAAGTGATCGCCGCGCCGTTCCTCCACCTGTACTGTTTCCCACAAGCTGTGGCTGGTGCTGCAGTCGTACAACTCCAGGACTGGTTCACGCCAGGGCGCGAAACTGTCCGAGGCGTCCAGGTGCCGCGCCCCGACGCCTATGGCCAGTATCAAGGTGTCGCTGCGGCCGGCGCACCAACTCAAGCGCTCGGTCGCCCGGCGTAACAACTGGTCGGCCTCGGCACGCGAGAGTTGCGCGGTCGTGACGGACAGCGAGGGTGTGCGTGTCACCAGGATGTCCTGGGCGAATGCCGCCAGCCGTGCGCCGAATTCGGCCTCCTCTGCCGGCGTGGCCTGGTCGTTGTCGCTGGGGGTGCCCCAGACGACGATCACCAGCTTACGGTCCCGCCACAGGGTCGAAGCCGGCGCCGGGCTGCTGGCCGTTGCGCTTACTGATTCGCCCGTGACGGCGGTGGCCGAGAGCGGCCAGCGCTGCCAAGCGACCAGGATCAGGGCGATCCCGGCCGCAAACAAGGCGCTGCCGAGCAGACCGTGACGCAGCAGCCGCGCACTGCCGCGGCTGCGGCCGTGGGTATAGCGGCTGAAGAAGAGTAAGAGCCCGGTAGTGGCGACCGCCGTGCCGAGCAGTGCGGCGCCCAGCGTAAGAAAAAGTTCCATGATCCCAGCCTTGATTTATTGCTTTTCTCGCCCGGCCAGGATACCACGCCGGCGCGCCACCGTTGCCGGGGCGCCGCGGTTCTGGGGAAACGGCCGAAACGGGCAGTGATCCAAAGCCGTGACTCAGCCGAAGCGGGAGCGCAGCACCTGCGCAGGCGGGGTGCTGACCAGGGTTGCGGTCGCAGCCCATCCGGCCAGGGCTACCCCGACCGCACCCAAGCCGGTACCGGCCAGCCATAGCCAGGGATTGGCGGTCCATGGCAAGTCGAATACCTGCCGCGCCAGCACATAGCCCACGGCGGTCGCCATGGAGGCCGCCAACCCCCCCGCCAGCAGGCCCAGGGTGGCGAACTCGGCCAGTACCCCGCGCAGCACGCGGCGGCGCGAGGCCCCCAGTGTCCGCAGCACCGCCGTCTCGATGGCGCGTTCGTCGCGGCTGGCCTGTACCGCCGCGTACAGCACCAGCACCCCGGCCACCAGGGTGAACAGGAACACCGCCTCGACCGCGCGTACCCCGCGGTCGATGACCGA
>JBFZDU010000520.1:0-3293 GCA_041307205.1 Gammaproteobacteria bacterium
GACACCGGCGCGGCGTCGGCCAGGATGAAGAACAGCACGTTGCCGGGCTCCGACGTGGCGTCGCTGCGCAGGCCACCGACAATGCCGTTGACCGGGCTGGTGTACTCCGCCACCACTTCGCCGAAGGCGTTACGCTGGATGGCCAGCTTTTGTCCTGGCGTGACCTTGGCATTCAGTTTGACCAACAATTCGATGAATCCCCCGTGGGTGGTCAGCACGGGAACCGCACTCTTCCCGATATAGACGTTGGCATCGACGGCGGTGCGTCCGATCGCTCCGGGAACCACGCCGTAGTGCTTGAAGACGTTCATCGTGCCTTCGACGAAGATCGGAATCATGTCGAGATCCAGCCGCCGCGCCACACCCACCTCGGGCGTAAAACAGGGAATCCCCGCATCGATGTAGGCGTTGTGCAGCACACCAGGGTAGACCGGGTTGTCCCAGATCGCCGGAACGGGGTAGAGCATCATCATGGTCTTCACGTCCGGGATGCGCATCTCACCGATGTGAAAGGCGGCCGCGTCCAGGCCGGTGGTCCCGGTATGGAAGTCGATGGCCAGGTCGGTATTGGGCTTGAGCAGCCGGTTGAACACGAGCCCGGCCTGGCGGCTGACGGCACCGAGGCCGTTCTCGTTGCCGGGCCATTCGCGGTTCATGTCGGTCAACTCGAAACCGCGCCCGGTACTCGGCCAGCGACGCTGCATGCTTTCCATGGCGGGGCGTGCAATATCCAGCACGGCCATCACCGTGCCCGACATTTCAGCTGGGTTCAACCGGCCCATGACAGTCTGTACGGTGTGCACCGAACTCATCTCGTCACCGTGCACACCGCTGGTCAAGGTGATGCGCTTGCCGGGCTTGGCCCCCTTGGCGACGATCACTGACACGTACCAGTACTGTCCGGTGGACATCTGCACGCCCTGGAAGTACAGCAGGTGTTTCTTGCCTGGCTCCAGGTCGCTGGTGTTCAGGGAACTCACGACTTTTTTGCCGTTGATCACATCCCCGGTGTAGACAGTGCTGATCTTGGCAGGGGCACCGCTTTGAGCTTGTGCCATACCAATACCCGCGAGTGCAATGGCGGCTATTAGTACCGATTGCATTAAATTACGGCGCCAGTGGCCACCTAGGGATGTTTTTAACATTTTCGATCCTGTTTCACGGTGCGAAATTGTTCAATTGTACTCGGCCACAATTTAGTCCTTCAGCGAATCAAACGCAGGCCGCAGGTCGAACGGCGATATTGGCCGAGTTGCTGTTCATGGGTGATAGCGCTGGGCGACCGCTCCGCATCGGACACCTGCCGTTGAACCACTAACGGCGCGACCGACCGTTGAGGACAAATAGCCGCTTTTACTCCCGCCGCAGCACCACCGCCGCCAGCGGCGGAATCGTGATTTCAAGATTCGCCGGGCGGTTCATCCATTCGCCTTCGCACGCCTCGAGCGCCCCTGAATTGCCGAGATTGCTGCCGCCGTAATAGGCCGAATCGCTGTTGAGGATTTCGACATAGTGCCCGGCCTCGGGCACCCCGAGGCGGTAGGCGGTTTGCGGCACCGGCGTGAAGTTGACCGCGATGACCACGAAGCTGCCGTCGCGTCCCCAGCGCAGCCATGACAGCACCGAATGTTCGCTGTCGTGACAGTCGATCCACTCGAAGCCGAGGCTGGTGAAATCCTGTTCGTGCAGCGCCGGCGTGTCGCGATAGAGGCGGTTGAGATCGCCAGCCAGGCGTTGCAGGCCGCTGTGGTTGGGATCGGCCAGCAGACTCCAGTCGATTTCCCACGCTTCGGACCATTCACGCTGCTGGCCAAACTCGCAACCCATGAACATCAGCTTCTTGCCCGGCGTGCAGGTCTGCCAGGCGAGCAGCAGGCGGAGGTTGGCGAAGCGCTGCCAGGTATCGCCGGGCATCTTGCCGAGCAGCGAACCCTTGCCATGCACTACTTCGTCGTGCGAGAAGGGCAGCACGTAGTTTTCGCTGTAGGCGTAGATCTGCCCGAAGGTCAGTTCGTCGTGGTGCCAGCGGCGATGGATCGGGTCGCGGTGGAAGTAGCGCAGCGTGTCGTTCATCCAGCCCATGTTCCATTTCATCGAGAAGCCGAGGCCGCCGACGTAGGTCGGCCGCGAGACCATTGGCCAGGCGGTCGATTCCTCGGCGATGGTCAGCGCGCCAGGAAACTCGGCGTGCACCATCGTGTTGAGATCCTTGAGGAAATCGACGGCGTCAAGATTTTCCCGGCCGCCGAACTTGTTGGGCAGCCACTCGCCGGCCTTGCGCGAGTAATCCAGATAGAGCATCGAGGCGACAGCGTCGACGCGCAGGCCGTCGAAATGGAATTCGGCAAGCCACCAGTAGGCGGACGAGAACAAGAAACTGCGTACCTCGTGGCGGCCGTAGTTGAAGATGTGCGTTCCCCAGTCGACATGCACGCCGAGACGCGGGTCTTCGTGTTCGTAGAGCGCGGTGCCGTCGTAGCGGGCGAGCGCCCAGTCGTCCTGCGGGAAGTGACCGGGCACCCAGTCGAGGATGACGCCGAGGCCTGCCTGGTGGCATGCCTCGATGAAGAAGCGCAGATCGTCCGGCGATCCGTAGCGCGAGGTCGGCGCGAAGTAGCCGGTGGTCTGGTAACCCCAGGATTCGTCGAGCGGGTGTTCGGTGACCGGCAGCAGTTCGAGGTGGGTGTAGCCCTGGTCGACGGCATAGGGCACCAGGCGCTCGGCCAGTTCGCGCCACAGGTAGGGCTTGCCGTCCGGATGGCGCATCCAGGAGCCGGGATGCAGTTCGTAGATATTGACCGGTGCATGCTGCCAGTCCCACGCCGCGCGCTTGGCCAGCCAGTCGGCGTCGCCCCAGACATGGCACGACGGGGCCGCGATGTAGGCGGCGGAACCGGGGCGCATTTCGAAGCCGCGCCCGTAAGGGTCGGACTTGATCAGCTTGGCGCCGCTATGGCGATTGACGATTTCGAAGCGGTAGAGGTTGCCGGGCTGGGCTGCCGCGACCGTCGCTTCCCAGACGCCCGACGATCCGAGCGGATGCAGCGCATCGACCCCACCGCGCCAGCCGTTGAAGTCGCCGACCACGGAAACCCGCCCGGCATTGGGCGCCCAGACGCGGAATACAGTCCCGCCATCCGATGGGTGAGCACCGAGCAATCGGTAGGCCTGAAAATTTCGGCCTTCGTTAAACAGATAAAGCGCGTCTGATGTGTGCATTTTTTTCCCCTCACGTATTATCATAAGCTTAAATTACGATAAGGGAGACTGGCCATGTCAAACAATACCCCGTG